>JAFDED010000147.1 GCA_019310535.1 Deltaproteobacteria bacterium | reverse complement strand
GACCGTCATCGTCAGGCCCATGATGGTGGATTTCCCGTTGTCCCCGCGGATCACCACCAACTGGCCCGTCTGCGTTCCGGGTGCCACTGTTCCGGCAATGGTGTCGGCGGTCCAAGAGGTAATCTGAAGAGGTGTGCCTCCGATTGTCACACTGCCCTGCACATTCCCGAAGCCGTAATCGCGCGTTATTGTCTGAGGCCTTCCCGAGCCTTGTTCGAACTCGGGATTGGGAACCTGCGTCGGCCCTGCGGATACGATGGTGATGCTCTGCCCGACAGTTGGAACGTACGGACCTCCCTGTGGTCCCTCCACGGAGTGAATGATCGGTGTCCCATCAGGAAACTCGCAGTCCAGCGGGAATGAGCCCGGCCCCGTGAATGCGGCGATGGGAAGCACCGGCGTATCCAGGTACGTTGTCGTACCGGGCATATACTGAAAGGTGTAACAGAACTGACTGTATTCACGTTTGAAGAAGGGATCGGTGATGAACTCCCCCGGATTGTTCGGATCGGGAATGGGGCCCGGGGAGTTCAGGCAGACCGTCAACATGTTGGGTGACACACCAGTCGGTTGCGGCAGATTGACCGAGTAGGTGGATGGAACCAGAGTGTTATACGCGCCATATTCGTCCGTATAGGTCCGAGAAATTTCATTGCCCGTGTAATCCCGAATGGATACCGGAAGCCAGGGCGGTGCCTGCTTCTCTCCGAACGTCGGCGCTGTTGGATCGAATTCGTTGGCAAGGTCGTTGAGGTTGATGCCGACAATCTGGCCTGCCACCGGAACTTCGGTAAAGAGGAAAAACTCGGCCACGGCATTAAACTGGTCGCTGGTGAGCGTTACCAGCTTCCGGTCGCACAGGGGCCGTATATCGCCCGCAAAGGGCGCAGCGTTGTCGGGATCGTTCGGATCCACCCCCGGCAAGGGGTCTCCGTTCTCATCCGTCAGAAAGCTGAAGAGAGGCGGCACCTCGCGAGGGTCTCCCACACAGGAAACCGGCTCGGCGAGCGGACTGGGGATGAACGCATCCCCAAAGTCCACATTCCTGTCCTCCTCCTTCACATGCTTGTACTGTGGGGGAGCAATCGCTTCCACCACGTAGTCGCCCAGAGGAAGCCCTTCTGCCTCTATCGCTCCCGGGGCGCCGAAATAGGGAACCCAGTATGAGAAGAAGGCGTAGCCGCCGTCGAACACCGCGGGCCGCACTTGGTTGAAGTTACGCAAGCCGTCGTAGCAGTCAGTGGGCACACCATGAAGCACGAACGGTGGACCGACGCATTCGGTGGGCAGGCTGTCGTCCCAGCTATCCGTCCAGGTGATCTGTATGGCGTCACCGGGCGTGAAGATGCCATCACCGTTTCTATCAAGGTCTTCATCCCCCTTGGGGCCGCCATCAATCCAGCCGAAGGGGTAGTTGTCCACATCCGCCAGTGTGACCCCGCCGTCTCCATTCAAGTCATCGATGTTCCCGTCCTGATTAAAATCCGCATACAGGTTGACCTGGACCCTAGGGATACCCGGTTCCCATGGTTCGCCCGCAGCTAACCGCGGGTCGTCCTCAGCCCTGGTGGTAGCATAAAAGACGATACCGGAAATACCTCCGTTTTCGCCGGCCGCGTAAGCTATCTTCCCCCAATCGATGACGTTGGTTGTGCCGAGAAATGTCTGTATGCCCTCTAAGAGCACCGGGCCGGTTTCCGTTCGGGAGAGATTGTTGCCCGTGTTAGGATTGATCTCGGCTTGCTCCTGGGGGGTGAGCCTGTCCCGGGAAGGATAGGTCCAGCCGTTATCCGGGAGGACCTCTCCGCCATTGTCCACGACGATGGTCGCACCGGTTGCTTTCAACCGGAGGAAATCCACTTCGACAATCAACCAGTTAAAGAAGGGGAAAATCTCCGGGAAACTGTAATCGCCGGCTGGATTTGTGGCGGTCGCCTGGTATACGATGCCATTCCTGAAACGCAGGTTTACGGCCTGTTCGCCAATGCCCGGCTCGCCCGGGTCCCTGAAACCGTTTTGATTCGCGTCATTGAATACGGATCCCTGCAATGATCCGAACCAGTTGAAGACCGGGATCGTGTTGTTGAGAGGATCCCCGTCATTGTCGATATCCACATCACCGCCCGCAGGAGGCACCGTTACGCCGAGAAAAGTGAAGATAACGTCCATATTAAGATCCCAGACGACCAGTTGGTAGTCCCCTGGAGGAACATTGTCGATGGTAAAGGTGCTATCCGGGTTGCAGGGCTGGGCAACGATACCCTCTCCGACCCCTGCAAGGGTGTTCAAACCCACATAACATTCCGGAATAGGGTGTCCCGGCCAGAAGGTGAAATCCGGAGGACGGGAGTTGTGGAGGTTGACGATCTGCCCGCTGAGGGTGCCCGCCGGTAAAGGCGCCGGGTCCGGAAGCGGGGCCGTCTGTCTAACGAAGCCAATGAAAACGTGAGGCCCGGGCGGCCCGAATTCAACAAAATACGGGGGCTCATTGGCCTCCACCCACGCATCAACAGTCGGAGTGCCTTCGATGGTGGACGTTTGAATCCAGTCGGGGTCATTCAAAGGCGGCACGGCCCGGATGCCGAACTTGCCGGGCGGGAGATACTTGATGAGGGCCCTGCCGTCTGCATCTGTTCTTATGACGCCGGTTCCCAGCACGTCTATAACCGGAGTGCCGTCCGGATTTAAAATGAAGTCTCCATTGACATCCTGTTGATACGTCGTCCCGAGTGGATTTCCAAAGGCGTCCACGCTCAACTGGGCTCCGACGACACCATACCCGGGGGTTTCCGAGATCAATATTTTAAAATTTGCTAGACCGGTCTCTGGCGGAAGGTCCGGCGCATTGTTTATGGGATGGTTGTCTTCGAATACAAGGACTGAAATCTGGGCAGTGGGGAGGGGGAGCTGATTGACTCGTACGGTTACCGCGCTCTGTCCGATGGCGACCGCCGCTCCTCCCAATGAGTAGCCCGAAAAGGGAAGAACGGACACGTAATATCGTGTGTCGCCAGAAACGGCCACGGTAGCAGTATCAGTATCCGATTGCCCTTTGTCAACGGGGGGTGCATAACTCCTGTGGAAGTTAACAGCCAGGATGTCCGCAGTGGGCACCCCCGGCTCGTGGGGAAAAGTCGTGTCCTTTTGCACGAGCCAGCGAAATCCATTGACAGGGTTGCCGTCGTTATCGACCACGTTCAAGGTTAATGCATGGCTTTCTGATTGCAAAAATATGCCAAAGAACAGTGCTGCGATTATCAAAGGCAGCATGACAAGTCTTCTTTGATAACCCCATAATTTTTCTTTGGTTCCCATGATCTCCTCTCCCTTCTTTTCTGTCTGTCCTTTGGGCGCCTGCTAACGTAAAAGGAACCCAACAGATTCGTCAAAACAAAGTTAATTATTGTTTCCGGGCATAGTTATGAGCAGTATTCCGCATTCAACACCAATGAGAAGGTGCTGAATCAACACGGGGAAGTCAATGAGCAAATGCCTGAAGATTTCACGGGCATTTGTGCATCGAAAGCTTTTCCCGGCTTTCCTATAATTTTTTCCTGGTAAAAAGAGAAAAGCTGTGTCCCCACCACTTTTGACTCCTCCTTTGCGTCAAGGGAAGACACCAGCAAATGGGGATGGGTATCAAACCAGTTCCAATGATGTATTACAAAAATGCAGTACCTTTCTCCGTCAGCGGAATTGTTCGAGGAAAGAGTGGTCTGTATGAGTAATATCGGGTGGGTTTGGTTTGGGAAAAACGTTCACTATCAATTCCTCATCACTTTGTCAGGAAAGAAAACACCCTTTGAAAAACTGATTGTTATCCCTGTGCTCACCGAAAGAAAAACACCTCCGCGATTGCTCTGATAATCAATTTTCCATGAAAACTGTTTGAAACCTACATACCGGGAACAGTCTCAGGAATATAACCTTTACCCTGATCACATGCCGGGTCCGGGTGTTTAAAATCCCGATTTTATCCACGCCGGCATCCTATTCGCCGTTCTGTCCTGTGCTTCGTATGGCGCCATGAACGCTTTCGTCAGAAGACCCCTTCGGGAATGATTCTTTTTTTCCTCCATGCGCAATGGCCCATAACTTTCTGAGCCATTCATGGGGAGGCGATCCTTCGGATAAATAACAGTGAGCACCCAGGACTGCAGTGTACTGGGCATAGCAGTCTTCAGGTTCCGGGCCCATGAGCGCCACTTTTGCCTGAGGCATCATTCCCTTCAGTTTCTTCAAAAAACCGGGAAAATCGTTTTCCGCATACTGGATATCTATCAGTACGATGTGCGGCTTCCACTTTTTTACTATTGTCTCCAGTTCCGGGAAGCTGCGGACATTCCCGACGACCGTCATACCGGCGACCGTCAGAAAATCGGCTAGCTGCTTGCCCACCGCTTCATTTTTCTGGGCGATAATAATATGCACCTGATCCATATAATTTCCTATCATCCGCCGACAGTTTATAGTTGAGGGGGAGGCGTGTCTATAGGGGAGAACCCGTATTTACAGGTAGGAAAATTCTACTTTTCAGGGAGGGTTTTTCGTATGGGAGGGCGGGGTATCCGGAGAAGTGTTCTAGTCTTCCCAGAGATCGGGGTCAACCAGTCCTATTTTGACGGCATATTTCACCATCCCCAGGACATCATTGACGCCTAATTTCCTCATGATGTTCGAGCGGTGTTTTTCCACTGTTTTCGGGCTTAAAAAGAGAAGATCCGCTATCTGACCTGTGGAATGGCCCTCAACGACCAGCCGGAAGACCTGTTGTTCCCGTTCACTGAGGAGGTCGTAACCGCGAACGGCTGGTTTTTGTTTCCCGCTTTTTAAATAGGTGCTGATAACGTCGGCTTCTATTTGTGAACACAGGAAATATTCCCCCCGGTTTGCTGCCCTGATTGCCTCGAGCACATCAGAACTGTTCGAAGCCTTGAGCACATAACCCAGGGCCCCTGAAGCGAGAACTTCATGCACGAACGCCTCCTTTTTGTGCATGGAGAGAACCACGATTTGGCTTTCAGGCATGGCCTCTTTGATCAGGCGAACGGCCTCTATGCCATTTAATCGGGGCATGGCGATATCGATGAGCGTTACGTCCGGGCGAAGCGATCTGGCCATTTGCAGCGCTTCCTGACCGTCTTTCGCCTCACCCACGATTTCCATGTCCGGCTGGCTGCTCAAAAGCTGCCGGAGACCCTCCCGCACGATAGAATGGTCGTCTGCAACCAGGACTCGTATCTCAGGCATCCGGTTCCTCCCGGGAAACGGGCAGTTCAACCCTGATAACAGTTCCTTTCCCTTTTCTGGATCGAACGTTTATTGTTCCGCCTAAAGAAGCGGCCCTTTCGCGCATGCCCACCAGTCCCATACCGCGTTTTGCAGCTCCAGACGGCAGACCTCCGTCCGTTTGATCAAATCCTGTGCCATCATCCCGTATGGTGAGGATAACCTTTGGATGGCTGTATATTAACCACACATGGGCATGTTTCGCATTCGCATGTTTTATGATGTTATTCAGGCTTTCCTGGAAAATTCTGTATAGCACGATTTCGATTTCGGGATCAAGTCGTTTCTTCAAACCACGGGTCTGGAAAACGATTTGGAGTTCCGGCCTTTGCTTCGTATAATCGTGTACATACCAGTTCAGCGTGGGAACAAGCCCAAGATCATCAAGCATTTCGGGCCGCAGTTCATGGGTTATATTTCTAATAGCATTTCCCAACTGCCGGATCAAGTTGATCAACTCACTGCATTTTTTTTTCTGATTCTCAAATTTCTCCGGCATGGAATTGTGCAACGTCTCTATCCCGAGGTGGCAGGCGGTCAAGGCCTGTCCGCATTCATCGTGGAGATCTCTGGCGATTCTTTTTCTCTCTTGTTCCGTGGTTTCCATCAGCAACCTGGAGAGGTCCCGTATCTCCTCTTCCGCTCGGTTTCGCTCTGTGACGTCGAAGCCCATTTCAAGCACCATCGGAGAGCCGTCGATATCGGTGAAGGGGTAGTCGTAAATATGATATGTCCTGCCATCCGGCGCATCGTACCACTCACTCTCCTGGGGACTTTTTGTGTTGAAGACGCGAACTGTCCAGCAATCATCACAGGGGTTTTTGCTATTCTTCATAACCTCATAACAGAGCTTTCCCTTTGGATCGCCGAAGTGCTCCCGAAAATAGCGGTTTGCAAAATGGATGGAATAATCCGGCGCCTGGAGAAAGACAAACGCGGGGAGTTCATCCAGGACTGAAAATAGCCTTTTTCGCTCGGCCTCCAGATCTTCCTCCGCTCGCCTGCGCTCCACAATTTCTGCGCGCAAAGCCTCATTGGCTTTCACCAGTTCGGCCGTCCGTTCTTGTACTCTTATTTCAAGCTCATCACGCGCCTTTTGTAACTCCTCCTCCGCCCACTTGCGCTGCATCGCGAGTGCAAAGAGTGATGCCAGGCGTTCGACCAGCCTCAGGTCTTGCTCTGTATAGCGGCGGTCCGAGTTGGCCACTGCCACCTGTCCTACCAACGTTTCACCGATCACTGCCGGCGCCGATAAAAAACGATGGATAGGTATATGGCCTTTTGGAGGTCCAGAATATCTTGGGTCCTCCGACGGTATGTTAGTCAGGAGAGGCTTTCGGTTTTCTAACACCCAACCCCATAGCCCGGCGAATTTCTTAAAGACAATATCTTTATCCTCGACCCGACACACATCCCAAATGTCCTCAGTCATAGTAGGACTTATAAGATAGCCTGTCTCCGGATCAATATAGCCGACGTAACCGAACACACTGCCTGTGAGCCGCTTCGCATGCTCCAGTACGAGAGAAAAAATCTCCTTCATCGATACGGTCGTTGAAATAAGCGCTCTGGACAACTCGGCTATGGCCGAATTGACTCCTGCCTCCCATGAGAGCTTCTCCTCAGCCTGCTTGCGCTTGG
>JAFDED010000146.1 GCA_019310535.1 Deltaproteobacteria bacterium | reverse complement strand
CATTCTGAACTGAAAATCACGTCCAATCAAACTTAAAAACCCTTTTTTTGATCGTATCAGAGGTATAGCGATCACCACTCGTATCAAAAATCCGGGGTTTCCGGATGGACACTAGCTAAAAGAGACTGTTACGAAAAAAACTCAGAAATTTTCTAAAATAGGCCCTTAACGGAATCAAAGCGGTGCTCACTTATTCGTTAGTTCCGTTCCCTTAGGAGCAAAACATCAGAAAATGTTTAAAGCAAAGAAAGATCTATTTGCAGCTAAAGTATATGGCGGTTTATTCCGATAATATAATAGAGCTAAATCCCGGGTTGGAGAGTGAAGACCGAGGAGAAAACACCCTGGATAAGGAGAAAAGCATCCGTGCAAAACAAATGCATAGATTATATGGAGATTACCATAGAGGATGTCGATCGAGAGATTATCCAAAGCATAGTCGAACTTATCGACCAACTTCCGGCGCTTCCTATCGTAGTCCAGAGGATTCTTCAGGTCATCGAACAGGAAAACACCACTACAAAAGAGATTGCTGATTTGATATCCCTGGATCCGGCCTTGAGTGCTCGTCTGCTGAGCCTTGTAAATTCAGCGTATTACAGTTGTTCCGTCAGCACCATTCAGCATGCAGTGGCTCTTTTGGGGTTTTCGGAAGTGAAGAACCTGACGATCGGTCTTAAAGTCATGGAGACCCTGTCCGCTGTCGAATTCGGATCTCTAGATCCTGATCTTTTCTGGGAACACAGCCTTGCTTGCGGCCTTTGCGCCCGAAATCTGGCGAAACACGTGTCCCAGGTAAAACCGGATGAGGCTTTTCTTGGGGGACTGTTGCACGATATCGGAAAAATGGTTTTCGGGGCGTATTTAGAGGATAGGTGGAATGCGGTCCAAAAGCGGGCCGAGGCCGAAGGACACTCGCCGTTAGTACTGGAAAATAAACTTATCGGTGTCGCCCACACAACCGTAGGGAAATGGTTGGCTCGTCATTGGAAAATCCCAGTCCTCCATCAGCTTGCCATCCAATATCATCACGCGCTTCCAGAAGAGGCGGAAGACCTTAACCATCAGGAACAAAAGTATTGCGCGATCATCTACGCAGCCAACATCCTGGTCCGATGTATGAACCTGGGTTCCAGCGGATACAGCCTGCTGCGGCCGGTCCCCACGCAGATTTTGGCCCTTCTTGTGCAGGATGATCCGCATGTTTTCGAGGAGTCGATCGACAAGACCCTTTGTGAACTGACAGAGTGGAAGAAAACCCTGGGCATACCCGATAAGGGCACTGCCCTGGCTGAGGTCTCCGGTCCCGGACCCGATTCGCCCCATGAATCGCCTTCGCTCTTGGTTATCTGCCCGGAAAAAAACCGCATCCCGTCTCTTCAAACTTTGCTTAAGACCCTGGGCTATCGGGTCCACACCTCATGTTTTGGGGAGAAATTCTTACCACTCCTGGCTCAGGACAAGCATCAGGCATTCGTCATAGACTTGCGAGGCATGATGGTGGATACGCAAAAGTTGATCACTTCTCTTCAGTCAGCACGCTCACAATCTACAGCGCCCATACTGTTATTGGCCGACAACAATAAACTGGTGCTGTCCCCTTCCCTGGAGGGCCAGAATATTCATTGTTTACAGGGATTTCAACCACATCGTGAGGCGCTTCACCAGTGGCTGCAAACGGTCCTGCCTTTATAAATCCGGACCGGTGCGTTCGAAGAGCCTCTTTGAGGCAACAGCGCTTCGGCCTTCCTCCGGAAACAGGGAATATAAAAATCAAACAATTAAAGTTTTATTTGCTGACCTAATAAGATAATCCTATTTTACAATGAATTTGGGATGATAGGAAAGGGTTTATCTCCGCCCATACGTCACGTTACATAATTCCTTGAATTATCTTACTTATTTAACCGCAACTTCCTATAAAGGGGATGACAGGGGCTGCACCTCTCTGGTTTGAGGTGATGAATTATCTTCACAGGAATACCACGAGTGTGCCCCTTGCCCAACCGCCCGGGATGGGTGAAAAAAATGTGCTGTTCTCCAGTTCAGGGACAATCAAATTCGATAAGGCTATTGAACAATTTCAATGTCCTGAATCACACTTGCCCTTTTTGCGGAGAAGTTATCTTTGACCACTGTCTCTATCTTGTACCTGCCCGGCGGTGCGCCGGTAAGAGAATAGTTGAGTTTCAACATAAACTGGGTATTATAGGCTCTTGATTTCATCGTCCAGCGACCGAAGTCTCTTTTTCCGGCGAGCACGTTACCCTCGGTATCCAGAATATTAAAATCAGTACTCAGACTCAGCTCCTTGAACTCTCCCCGATCCTTGATAGTAAATCCCACAGGCTCCATATAGATCCTGATTTTTTCGCCTTGCTTAAAAATTGCATTGGCACGAGGAGTATATATGCCAAAGCCGTCCGGCTCGTCAACTACAAACTGTACATTATTGAGGATCAAAGGACACTTCGTCCAGACATCAAAGGAAGCCTCTCCCAGCTTCAGGTAGGATTCGAAATAATCGCCTCGTTCATACAATACCCGGGCTTCCTTTAATAATCGAGGGATATTTGCACCAGGAGCGGCAAAGATAATCCCAGTTGATATGAAAGAGAAAAAGCCCAAGAGCACCCATCTATTAATGATCACCTTTTTCATGCTTGACCTCCTTTTGATTGTATCGCTTCAGCCATTAGCCGCCAAGACGGATGCTCTCCTCGCTGTTCCAGGGCCGTACGTCGGGGGTTCTTGATCACCCCGACACCGCTATGTCCCATGAGACGCATCTCGATGGTGAGCAGGGACCCAATATTTTCAGCCGTAACTTAAAATTCTCCGGAAACGTAATGCTTTCTGTACCGTTGGCACAGGTAATTTTCATTCATGGATAATAGCTTGGGGGGTAATGCTTTTTACCCCCGGATTATGACGCATCAACTATTGGTCAAGCCAGGTATCCTTGAACATCAACATGTTTCCGAGAGGCGTGATTTTATAACCCTTTAAGGCTTTATTATAAACATTAACCGCCGACACATGGGCTATATAAACATAGGGTGATTCCTCCAGTATCTGACGGGTTATATCCTGGTAAATAGAAGCACGTTTCACCGGATCTTGCTCGATGCGACCCTGCTCCAGCAGTTTGTCCGTCGTGGGGTTCTCATGGCCGTGCATCCGAACGGTGCCGGAGTGGTGGAACCACCAGAACGTGGAGTCGGGATCCATGGACATGATTCCGATGTCCTCCAGCTCGACCTTAAAATCCGAGGCGCCGCGGACGCGTTTCACGTAGGTGGCTTGATCAAGCTGCTCGACCTTGACGTTGATGCCTATCTTCTTTAGCTGCTCGGCGACAATCTGTGTGGCCCTTCTCAGGTTTTCTTTGGCACTGGTGATGATCGTCGTCTCGAAACCATTGGGATATCCTGCCTTGGTCAGGAGTTCCTTGGCCTTGGCTATATCAGGTCTGTTGGGATATACCTGTATATCGGGATCAGCTCCCAAATACCCCGAGGGCAGGGGATCGTCGTCGGGATCCGCCCAACCATAGTAGACGGCATCCACGATTGCCTGTCTATCGATGGCGTATCCTATGGCCTGCCGCACCTCTTTCTTATCAAATGGGCTTTTTGCGCAATCAAAGGTGATGTAGTCCCAGTTTGCTCCACCGGTAGACTGCACCTCGAGATTCTCCTGCTTTTTCAACCTTTTTATATCCTTGAAGTTCGGGTCAGGCAGAAAATCAATTTGACCGGTGCGGAGCATTGTCTGGGCTGTGTACACAGCGGGCACTGTTTTCCATATGATCTTGTCGATGTAAGGTTTCCCCTTTTCCAAGTACCCTTCGAATCGCTTGATCGTGATGTGGTCGGCCGGCACCCATTCCACAAACTCATACGGTCCGGTCCCCACTGGATCGCGATTGAAGGCATCTACACCTTTTTCCTCAAATGCTTTTTTCGACACTATTCTTCCGGCGATTCCCGATGCAGCGCTGAGGAGAAACGGCGCATGGGGCTGTTCCAGGTTGTATTGGACCGTATACTTGTCGATGACCACAGCTTCTTTGACGAAGTCGAACAGGAACTTGGAGGGTGTTTTCTTTCGAATGATGTAGTTGACCGTGAAGGCCACGTCCTCAGCGGTCAGTTCACCATATCCCTTGTGGAACTGGACCCCTTTTCTCAGCTTAAAAATCCAGGTTTTCGGATCTTTCTGATACCATTTTATTGCCAGAGCGGGGACGAGTTTTTTCTTCTCAAAGTCCCAATCCACCAATGGATCGTATAAATTGTAAGCAATCCGATTCATGTGAAGGTCGGCTTTGTGGAACATGGGGTTAAGGTTGAAAGGGTCAGTAAATTGCGAAACCGTGAGCACGCCCCCCCGCTTTGGCCCTGCGGTCTTTGTTTCGGCCTTGCACTCATTGCCGTAAGTCGCCAGAGTCAATGATGTAGCAAGGACAACCACCATTAATAGCATCTTCTTCATTGTTTCTCTCCTTTTTTGTTTTTGATGTTTTTAGTTTTATCCCCGTTATAAATCGTTGGGAGTCGGGTATTTTTCAATCCATCACGCCAGTCTTATCACCTCCTTTTTTTTAGGAATGTCCTCTTCTTCCGGACAAGTGTTCAGCATGCTATTCTAGCCTTTGCCGCTTCGGGTCCAATGCGTCGCGCAGCCCGTCGCCAAACAGGTTAATCGCCAGCACGGAAACCACAATGGCAAGGCCGGGAAAGATCGGGTACCAGGGAGAGTCTTCTATATACATTCGCGCCTCGCTTAACATGAGCCCCCAGCTCGGGGTAGGCGGCTGGACTCCCAGACCCAAAAAGCTAAGGCTTGCCTCTGTTAGTATGGCGTAAGCATAAGTTACGGTCGCCTGAACTATAATAGGGCCGCTGACGTTCGGAAGAATGTGCTTGAAGATGATCCCGATTGATCCACAACCGATTGCCCGCGAGGCCGTGACATATTCAAATTCACTCACGGCTAAGGTGCTGGAGCGGACTATTCTGGCGAAGCGCGGGGTGTAAACGATGGTAAGGGCGATGATCACGGTCTTCACGGAGGACCCTAATATGCCCACGAGCGCGATGGCGAGTAGTATGGGTGGGAAGGTGAAAAAGGCATCCATGATACGCATCAAAGCATTGTCGAAGCGTCCCTTCAAGTACCCCGCGGAAAGACCCAGAGGAATGCCGAAAAACATCGCGAGCCCAACAGCGACGAACCCGACAAATAGCGAGACTCTTGAGCCGAATACTATCCTTGCCAGCATGTCTCTCCCGTAAGAATCGGTGCCGAGTGGGTGTTCCCAGCTTGGGGGGGCTACTATGTTAGTAAGATTCATCTCAGTTATTGAGCGGAGTCCCAGAAACGGGGCAAAGAAAGCGGAAAATACGATTACAATTAGGAGGAAAGCCCCAAAAATCGCTGGTTTGCTGCGCCTGAAATGACCCCATACCAGCTCCCACCTCGCGCGGGCCCTGGATAAAGGCTTCGGAGTAATGTCTTCTGTCCTTGACATGACTTTCATAGGAATGCCCAGAAGTATTAAAGGTGGCTGTCAGTATTTTATGCGGGGATCGATATAGCTATAGCACACATCGGCCGCAAGGTTAATCAAGAGAAACATCAATCCCACCATTAAGAGGACACCCTGTATTACCGGAAAATCGCGGGTGAGCACAGCATCGATGAGCAGCCTCCCTATCCCGGGGAGAGCGAAGACCTGTTCAATTATAATGCTTCCTCCAAGCATATAGGCGTAGTTCATAGCGATGACTGTCACGACAGGGAGCAGGGCGTTCTTCAGGGCATGCCGCATGATGACCGCTCGTTCAACTAAGCCTTTCGCGCGAGCTGTGCGGACATAATCTTCGTTCAGCACTTCGAGCATACTGCTGCGAACCATTCTTGTGAGCAACGCCGCGTAAATAAGCCCTAAAGAAAAAGCTGGCATGATGATGTGACGAAAGCCATTGATTGGATCTAAGAAGGGGTTTACAAAGCCTGAGATGGGTAAGATGCCCAGGATCACGCCAAAGATTACAATCAACAATATGCCTGCAAAGAAGTTGGGGATAGAGATCCCTGCTGTCGCAAGCAGCATCACAAAATAATCAATTCGTGTATGGCTTCGGATGGCGGCGATAACGCCAAGTAAGGAGATGGCAACAGAGATCAGTGAAGCGGTGGTCGCCAATAAAAGCGTAACGGGCAGACGATCTGCGATCATTTTGCTGATCGGCTCACCGGTCTGAATCGACTTTCCTATATCAGCATGAAGAAGCTTCCACAACCAATCCATATACTGGATGTGGAGGGGTTGGTCCAGGCCAAATTGTTTTCGAAGTGCATCCGCCAACTCTGCGGGTGCCCCTGCAGGAAGAGCCAGCTCCACAGGATCGCCGGGAGTAAGATGTATTAACCCGAAAACCATAACTGAGATGATAATCAAGACTAACGGCATCTGGATAAGACGACGTATTAAATAGGTGCCAATCCCCATAAGAAGTTCTCCCAAAGCTATGAGCATCCATGGTCCGGGGTCCTTTTTAAATTCTGTATCATTTGAAATCCTAATCAACCTATGTTTTGCTTGTCAAGTTAAATTGCGGGAAGGTCAAATTTGAAAAAGAGTTATAAAATATGACTTGACTACCCGCACTCATATGCTATTGTTAAGATCAAAGTAACCGCTTCACTCTTGAGCGAATAGGTTTAAAATAAAATATGCCTATTTACTTCGCACAGCCAATACTGTATATTGTGATTATTGAATTATGGCATACAATATACAGGAGGAGGGAGGGAGGCATATGAAAAAGCCATATCAAGAAACAAACCTTCTGGAATTCCAGAAAAAATATCAAACCGAACAAGATTGTGAGAAGAGGCTTTTTGAGCTTCGCTGGCCTCAAGGCTTT
>JAFDED010000066.1 GCA_019310535.1 Deltaproteobacteria bacterium | reverse complement strand
ATTATAGACCGTTATTGATCCAATGTCAAAGTAAAAATGTCAAATTCAGACATATTTTTTTACTCAAGCATGGTAAAATCGCGCCTTTCAGGCCACATTTTTCAGTGTGAACTAATTAAATGAAAGGGTCTCTGGCTTTATGACTATTGTGCTTTTGGTTTCTATTAGCCGAGTTAACAAAGCGGTCTTTCCTGTACCCGTCCTACCAAGTATGATTCTTTGAGGTTTTTTGCAGTCAGCGAGGGTTTCTAAATCACCTGAGTCTATAAAGCACTCTGATAGAAACTCATGGTCCTCTTCCGCATCGGCAGCTCCTATATAACTATGTCGTCTGAAACGAAACCTATCAGACATTTTTCTCTCCCTAATATCAGAACTTTTTACCACATATTACTTTAATAAACATAAAAAATCAATCAAGGAGGAGAGGCCATCATGTCCACAAGTCTTTTGTATCACGGATTCGGTATCCAAGGCTACAAGTATGTCCGCACTCACTATGAAAATGGATCTGTGCTTTTCACCATACGCCAAAACACGAAAGAAATGAGATGTGCCGCTTGCGGCTCCTGGAGAGTGTTCAGTCGAGGGCAGGTTTGGCGTCGTTTCAGATCAGTACCTAATTCCGGGGGCAGCATACCTATTCTTGCTTTTGGCTCGCCTTTCGCCCCGGTTTCAGCCTTCGCAGCACCCGGCCGGTGGCTTTCTCCAAACGATCAATGAAACCCTCATCTCCAAGTGGCCTCCCCGTGCGCTCGTGGGATTGAAGGATCAAGGGGAAAGGATCAAGGGGAAAGGATCAAGGGGAAAGGTTCAAGGGGAAAGGTTAGGCCTCCCCGTGCGGCATACGGCGAATTCCGACAAATTCCGGTGACAGCATACCTGTTCTCGATGGCAAGCCATAGAGCGTCCTCAGTCTCGGGAACACCAATGAGATGCACATGGTTGGGCATCAGGCAGCAGGCCCAGATCTCCACACTGCAGCGCCCGCACCACCCGGTCATGATCTCAAGATAAGCCCCGTGGTCCTCATCACAGAAGAAGGCGGCCTGCAAAAAAACGTATGGTGTCCCCGGAAAGCAACTTCCGGTTTGCTGAGGGGAGGCTGGTCTACAATCATCCCGGTTGACACGTATGAGCCGCATGCGGCGAAGCGTCAAAATAAAGTTCCGGCCGGTGATCGGAAACTAGCCTCCTACTCTACCTGGAAAGCCCCATACCTCGTTAAGAATCAACAGTCAAGATTCACCCTAATCCAATCTTAACTTTAAGTGCATCTTATCTTTAAGTCTTGTCTTTAATTTATCAATAAAAGCATCCCGAGGTGGAATGTTCGGATTTTTTCTGAAAGCATTAAATAAACTATTGATGGTGGAGGATTCAAATCGTGTCCGAAATAGTTCGTACTTATCTTTTTGCTCCTTTATATCATATACCGCAAATACAGTTTTATGTGATTGATTGTAGCCCATTTCATTTAAATTATAGCGATCTAAAAAGTTCTGATAGACCGCTTCTTGGATAACCCAGTATATCCTATTACCCCAATTCTCTAAAACTATTCCTTTATTTAGAATCTGAGTAAACGAACGCTTCCAAATGTCAGCCAAATTCAGGCCAAATCCGTAATTCCTGCCCTTAATATCTTGCCCTTCCATACCGTCTTTAAGCGCTTGAACCAATTGACCTGTTCCTGTTGTTTGAGCTGTTTGAAATTCTATGACAACAAAATCCTCAATTTCGCTACTCAACGCTTTGTGCTTTACCATTACGTAATCAAAAGTCCCGATATTAGGCACCCCAATCTCCTTGAAAACCAGTAAGTTATTACGCGTCTTGAAATATTGATCTGCTATGTCTTTAAAAATAAATTTATCTTGCAAAAATCTCCTAGGAGATAAAGCTATTATCCGATCGCCATAGTGGACAGAGCATACCCCCATAGGGTAATTGATAAGACGACTTTGTTTGTTGCACTTTTGATCTACAAAAGGACACCAGTATTTATTGCGTGCAAGCTTGGCTTCATCCGATGCCACCTCAAGTGGGTATCCAAATAATTCAGCTGGATGTTTTGCCATTACATTTTCCTTCAAACAATCGTTTCCACTCGGATCGGACACATTCTTCGCTAATGTTAGAAGATAGAAACCAGCCGACTGCAGTCCCACAGTCATGACAAAAAGTGTAGCTGTCAGTAATATTAATCTGTAAAGGTTTTTGCCATTTGCGAAACTCGTCACTCGCGTTTGTTGGCTTCAAGATGAGAATCGTATCATGTTTTAGAGATTTAAGACCAAGGATGTGCACAGAGATAGGGTTTTCTGAAAAAACAACATAACGATTCACTAAAACAAGCCCAGCTCTTTTCAGAGAGAGAGTCAGTTCCGACCATGCTTCGTGACGCCAGTGGTGAAATGTGAATATGAGTCTACCATTTTCTTTTTTGAGTGCCCTAGCGCACATTTTCCAGATATCGCCGAGTATCTGGCCATATTTACAACTACCGGTAAAATTTCCTTCCGATACTGCTGATGCAGAGGGATTGTAACCCCAGTCAGCTTCCTGAGGCAAAAATAGACGAAGCCATACACGAAAAAAAGCTGATAAATCGCTGTACTGCACATTATCGTAATACGGAGGATCTGTAACCACATAATCAACAATCCCATTAGGAACATCAATCTTAGAGGAATCTCCTCGAAATATTAGGAAATTGCGTTTCCCTTCCGACAGTGCTTTCCAGTTAGATACGGATTTTCCACCATCTATTTCACTATTGATAGGGACTTTTTCACGACGATTGCCTATATTGCGGATTTCAATTGGTTGAACAGCCCATAAGCTTCCTTTTAGAATTCGGTCGTTGAAGAGCCGGTTCAAAGTTCCTGATGTCTTACCAGAAAACGCTGGATTATTTTCCAAGGCTGTGTAAGGAAATGAATATGCATGATGTGAAAATACATGACGTATTGCTCCAGGGCGTCGTATATCTCGTCCTTTATAACCACATAAAAGCGAATTAAATTCCAAAGAAGTAGAGACTAACAATGCCAGCCATAAACGGTCCAAGTCTGATAGTTGTGACAAAAAGTTAAATGAAAGGTTTAAATAGATCAATTGGCGCGGTGTGAACAACTCCTGGAAAGTCTTCACGCCTCGATTAAGTAGATCATCAGATTTGGGCCCTCTGGGAATGCGAAAATCCTCCGATTGCCCAAAATTAAGTGTTCGAGACAAAACACGAGCTTGGGCTATTAATGCAAGATCGTCTTTAGTTAATGTTTTGAAGAATCTATCATGTTTAAAGCAAGTTCCAGAAATGACCAATGGAACATAGCGTTCAGAAAATGGCTCATTCATGATGTCTACAAATGGCGCGTTACACTTTTCGCAATGTTTGGTCCCTTTTTTAATCAAAACTCTATCAGCATAATTCTGGCATTCATGATTCAAATCTGACAAAAGGATTTGACATTCAGGACAGATGCGCAGATCAAAGTGATTATCTTGACGTAAGGTAAATTCATCAACAAAGAGAACTTCTCGGCAGCGACATTTTCTTCGCAAGCCGTACAGTACAAATTGAATCTCGGCTTCATTTTCACAGAAAGGGCATACAGTTCGAAAAAGGGGGCTCAATTCCCTTTTTAGCATCGTAAGAAATTGGCCGAACACAGCTTTCTTTTGACGCAGTGGTAATAAATTGAGACTGGCTTTTGCTTGGAGAACAGGAATTGGATCAATATCTATACCTACAACGTTCGCTCCTAAACGAATGGCTTCGTGTAGAGTGGTCCCCCCACCCATCATAGGATCAAGAATGATTTTACCCTCCAAGCCACCAGCATGGTAATAATCGCGCTTAATTGAGTCAGAAATAAGCTGCTTAAGAATATATCGAAAAGTAGTGCCTGACCGACGTGCCCACCATTTATGAAGATAAGTATTCGGCCGGTAAAGATGCTTGTTGTAAGATTCGATAGATGCGAGTTTATTAGCTGCCTCCTCCGGGAAAGCGCTGTCGATAGGTATCCCCTCTATTCCATGAGTGACAATTTGGCTATCTCTAAAATCAAATGCCATTTGAACTTGCTCGTCCATTCAATCCTCGTGAACACTGAGTGTTAGTGTGTAATTTATCATTTGGAGCCATAACCTTTTTCTTAATATCATCTTTTATAGAGTATGTCAAAAATGGTAATATAATGTAGCATGCAATCCAAAAACAATCAACTTGAAAGTAAAAAAAATTATGAGCATTATGAACTGGGTAATATTCACATTAAATAAAAATAATAATTGGAGTAGAAGTAGAATTAAAGCATAAAAGTTCGAGAAGTGTAATAAAAGTTGAGTTTTGTATTACGCTAGAATATATCTTAAAATAAAGAGGTTTGGATATTTCAATCAGGCAATTTGAGTAGAAAGGGAAAGTATGAAATGTAAATATCGTTGTAGGATATATGGGCGTATAAAACCTTCGGTTAATTATCCTATACAAGTTAGTGAGTGGTTATACGAATTTGAGACGGATACAAATGGGATTATGAGTTAATTCCGGGGACAGCATATTTGTTCTCGATGGCAAGCCTGAGGGCGTCCTCAGTCTCGGGAACACCAATGAGAGGCACATGGTAGGGCATCAGGCAGCAGGCCCAGATCTCCACACTGCAGCGCCCGCACCACCCGGCCATGATCTCCAGATAAGCCCCATAGTCCTCATCACAGAAGAAGGACGCCTGCCGGCGATTTCCCGGCCGGGTGATGTGATGCGGAACGCCCGGCGTCGGCGCCCTTCCCATCCTAGCCATGACCGAATGCTATAACATCCGCTACTCAAAGTCAAAAAAAACGTATGGTGTCCTCGGAAGGCGCCGGAAAGATTTTCATGTTGCAATGACACATTTTATACACTATAAAATAGTACTCCGATCAATACTTCTGTAATGCATGAGTGTTGGCGAGACTGAATTTTAAGGTAAAGAGAAAACAGTGCGCAAAGAATTTCAGGTTCTTTCCATGCAGGCAGAGATGGAGACCGCCGTTGGCGCATGCAAAGCCGCCGGTGCTTTCCTGCGCGAGGGCCTGGGCAGGGCCAAAAACATACAGCACAAGGGTGAAATCAACCTTGTCACCGTGATGGACAGGGAATGTGAGGCTACTATTGTCCGGATAATCCGTGAAGCATTCCCCGATGACGACATCCTGGCCGAGGAGGGCTCTACAGGGCGGCGGGGGGCGCCGCGCCTGTGGGTGGTGGACCCCCTGGACGGCACCACCAACTACGCCCACAACTACCCGGTGTTTGCGGTTTCCATCGCCCTGCTGGTAGAGGGCGAGTCGGTGCTGGGCGCGGTTTACGACCCCATGCGGGATGAGCTCTTTACGGCCCAAAAGGGCGGGGGTGCCAGGCTGGGGCAGGCCCCCATCCGCGTCTCTGACACGCCCTGCGTGAATACAAGTCTCCTGGGCACCGGGTTCCCCTATGATCTTCGTCAGAAGCCCAGGCTTTTACTGGAGCACTTCGGCCGGTTCCTTTTCAAAGCCCAGGCGCTCCGCCGGGACGGGTCCGCCGCATTGAACCTCTGCTACGTGGCCGCCGGAAGGTTCGACGGGTTCTGGGAAACGGGCATCTACCCCTGGGACCTGGCGGCGGGAGCCTTGATCATCCAGGAGGCCGGGGGCCGGGTGACCGATTATCGCGGCCGCCCCTTTGATCCTTTCAGCGGCGAAATCCTCGCCTCCAACGGCTTGATCCACAAGGAAATGGTGGAGATTCTGGAAGAATAAGGCAAATCCTTTTTGATCCGTGCAATACATCGCACGGGAAATCGACCGAATCGCTCTCGTAAGACAGGCTGCGCCCGTCATACATACCTGTTCCGGCCCATCTTTTTGAAACACTCCCGTAGGTGGGAGTAATCATCGTCCTCACCATGGTATCACCACCACGGGCGGTCTGGCCCGTTCTCCCGGTGAAATGAGGGAAGAGTTGGGAACACCGCCCTGTGCGACCGCGTGCGGCGTTTGTGCGCAAATCCTTGACACCGCCTCGATTCTCAACTATAACAAAATACAGCGTATATCATATATTTGACGTTAGTCTGCGTCTGCAACCATAGACGCACCATTGAAGAAATAGTAAAAGGCACCCTGCAGTGCGCCGGGGTGGGCTGCGTCCAGCTTCCTGATGTGTGTTTCATGCGCACAAATTTTCGTTTCATGGGGCCAAGGCCCTGAGGGATAGGAATTGTGATGTTTCAGAAAGTCGGCAACAAGGTAAACCCGAAAGACGAAGAGCGG
Organism: Deltaproteobacteria bacterium; assembly: GCA_019310535.1. Lineage (GTDB taxonomy): Bacteria > Desulfobacterota > JAFDED01 > JAFDED01 > JAFDED01 > JAFDED01. Next base: position 17,541 of record JAFDED010000066.1, on the reverse strand, counting down.
ATTCTCCGGTACTGGGAGGAGAACCGGACATTTGAGAAGCAGGTTGAAGGCCGCCGGGGCGGGCCCAACTGGGTTTTCCACGAAGGGCCTCCCACCGCCAACGGCCAGCCCCACCTGGGGCACATACTCCCGCGCTTTTTCAAGGACCTCTTTCCACGCTACCGATCCATGCGGGGCTATTACGTGGAGCGCAAGGGCGGATGGGACACTCACGGACTGCCGGTGGAGCTGGAGGTCGAGAAGGAACTGGGCCTGTCCGGCAAGGAAGGAATCGAGCGCTACGGGATGGAAAATTTTATCCATCGCTGCAAGGAGAACGTGTTCAAGTACAAGCGCGAGTGGGAGAACATGATCCGGAGGTTCGGGTTCTGGATCGACCTCGATCATCCATACGTCACCCTGGAAGATGAGTACATCGAGTCCGTCTGGTGGATTCTCAAGACGGCCTGGGACCGCAACCTGCTGTACCAGGGCCATAAGATCGTTCCTTACTGCCCGCGGTGCGGGACCCCCCTTTCCAGCCACGAGGTCTCCCAGGGGTACCGGTCTGTGGCCGAGGAGTCGGTAACCGTTACCATGCCCGTTCGGGGCGAGCCGCAGCGCCGATTCCTGGTATGGACCACCACCCCGTGGACGCTTCCGTCCAATATAGCCCTGGCCGTGCACCGGGATCTGACCTATGCCGACGTTCGCCACAATCCTTCGGGCATCACGTATATCCTTGCGGAAGACCTGGTGGAGGACGTCTTTGCGGATGAAACGGAGCAGATCGAGGTGCTGCGCACCTATCCGGGCAGGGAGATGCTGGATCTGGAATACGAACCTCTTTTTCGGCTGTACAATGGCGACAAACGCGCGTACTTTGTCATTCACGGCGACTTTGTCAGCACCACCGAGGGCACAGGCCTTGTGCACATAGCTCCGGCGTTCGGCGAAGAAGACTACCAGGCGGGCCGGGAATACGACCTGCCCACCCTGCAGCCCGTGGACCTGAAGGGAAATTTCACCGGGGAATTCCCGGAATTTGCCGACGTATTTGTGAAAGATGCCGACGCGGGCATCATCAGACTCCTGAAGGAGCGGGGCAGGCTGTTCCGCGTGGCTATGTACACCCACGACTATCCTTTTTGCTGGCGCTGCGAGACGCCCCTGCTGTATTACGCCAAGATGGCGTGGTTCCTGCGCACCACGGCCTTCAAAGACGACATCATAACCAACAACAACAAGATCAACTGGTATCCGGAGTTCATGGGGTCCGGGCGCTTCGGGGATTTCCTGGAGAACATGATCGACTGGGCGCTGAGCCGGGACAGGTACTGGGGCACGCCGCTGAATATCTGGAAATGTGAGGACTGCGGCCACATGGAGGCGGTGGGGAGCCGGCAGGAACTGGTGAAGATGGCTCAGGAGCCCGAACTGGCAAGGACGGTGGAATTCCACAAGCCTTACATAGACGCTGTCACCCTGGAATGCACCCGGTGCCGGGGGCGAATGAGGAGGGTCCCCGAGGTCGTCGACTGCTGGTTCGACTCCGGCGCCATGCACACCGCTCAGTGGCACTATCCCTTCGAGAACAGGGATGTCTTTTTCAAGGAGAAGTTCCCCGCCGACTTCATCTGCGAGGGGCAGGACCAGACCCGCGGGTGGTTCTACTCCCTGCTGGTGCTCAGCACACTGGTGTACAACCAGCCCGCCTACCTCAATGTGCTGGGCACGGGCCTCGGCCTGGACGCCGAAGGAAGGAAGATGAGCAAGAGCCTCGGCAACATGATCGATCCGTGGGATCTGGTGGAGGAGTTCGGCGCCGACGTGGTCCGATGGTACTACGCATGGTCCACCAGCCCGTGGAATTCCATGGTGCTGTCAAAGGAGAACTTCCGCGAGATTCTTTACAAGTTCATGGGCACCTTGCGCAACGTAGTCCACTTCTTCGTCATATACGCCAATATAGCTGAATTCGACCCCGGAAATACCGAAGGAGAAGAAATCCAGTATCGCCTCGCCGACCGCTGGATACTTTCGCGGCTTCACGGAACAATCCAGCGCACCATAGAGCACATGGACAGGTACGACAGCTTCCACGCCGCCCGGGACATCGATACCTTTGTCCAAGACCTCTCCAACTGGTACATCCGGACCACGCGGCCCAGGTTCTGGGAATTCGAGATGACCGCCTCCAAGCGGGCGGCTTTCGCCACGCTGCATCACGTCCTGGTGGAGCTTGCCAGGCTTCTCGCGCCGTTCATCCCCTTCTGGGCGGAGGAAACGTACCTTTCTCTGGTCAAAAGCGTGGACGGGCGGGCCCCTGAGAGCGTCCACCTGTGCGATTATCCCGCTGCGCGGGTGGAGTGGATCGACGAGAAGCTGGAGGACCGTATGAAGCGCCTGCGGCGGGTGGTCTACCTGGCGCTCCAGGCGCGCAACAAGGCCCGTATCAAGGTCCGCCGGCCCCTGCGAAGCCTGCTGATCGTCCGGAATCCATCACTTGCTTTCATCGAGGGGGAAATGGAAGAACTGTTGTGCGGTGAGCTCAACATCAAGGAAGTGCGAATGGTGGATTCCTACGACTTCAAGGAGCGCGTGCGGCTCAACTATCGGGCTGCAGGCCCCCGGCTGGGGCCCAGGCTGAAGGCGGTTGAAAAGTATCTGGAGTCAGCGGATCCGGCCCAACTGGCTGAGCAGATGGCATCCCGCGGGCGGGTGGTCATTCCGGTGGATGGAGAGAAGCTGCTTCTGGACGCCCAGATGGTCAATGTTGAGAGGGAGGACCCCGAAGGATTCGTCTCAGCGGCCGACCAGGGGATAACCGTCGCCCTGGACACCAGGCTGGACGAGACCCTGATACACGAGGGGTTTGCCCGAGAGGTGATCAACAAGATCCAGTTCATGCGCAAGACGGCCAACCTTGAGATTATGGACCGCATACAGGTGGACATGGAAACCACGGATGCGGTGAGAACCGCGGTGGAGACCCACCGGGAGACCGTCACACACGAGACGCTGTGCGACCTGCTGCGATTTGAAGCCGGGGAGGGGCACATCCTGACAAAACAGTGGGACATCAACGGCCAGCCCGCCAGCATAGGCATTCGCAAAGTATGAGAGGGTCTGCGAATGGTCAGCGCAGGAGGCCGTTTCAAGAGGGGCGGCGCGGGCAATTTAGTGTCCTGGCCGCCCCAAAAACATCATTCATCTATTATTGGCTATTGGCGGTAATTTGACTGTAATATCGGTTGATCAATATGTTGCTGATCAACGCGGATGATTCTCATACGTTTTTATTTTGCCTCGGTAAATATCCAGTCATTGGATTTCACGGCTTTGTGGCAGTTAACGCAGCCTTTCGGTTTGCCCGCAGCCATGACCTTGCCGTCGGGACCATACTTGGCCCAGAACCAGTCGCCCGCCTCGGGGTTGTATCCTTTTACCCTGTACATGGGAGTTACGGCCATCAGCGTCTTCTTGTCCTTGCCGTAGTTCTCCTTGACCAGAATGGCCCCCTCAGGCATCGTGGACTTTCCCTCCCGGGCTGCTTTAAGGGCGATGCTGTTGGCGTAAAGCTTTAGATATGCTCCATGCGGGCTTTTCCCCGGGTATATCCCTACATGCCCCGGCCAAAACCCCCATCCCTTGTAAGAATTCGTTTCGGTGATATAAGTCCAAAACTTCTCCGGGTCGGTCGGGGGCATGTTTTCGCCCGCGTCCAGGAGAGGAGCGAAAACAAAGACGCTCATTAACGCTATGACCGTGATAAGACGCAATTTCATGGAGCACCTCCTGCGGTTCTGTGGTTGTTTTGTCAAAAATATCTTTGCCCTATAAACTTATATTTATTAAGGAATACTAACCGGGCGGTTCAATAGGTGTCAGACCTTAATTATGAGGAGGAATTTCTGTATTTACGGGTAGGAATTTCCGTATTTACGGGTAGGTATTTCCCTAATTTGAGGCCATCAGCCGCTTGCCGCCCCCGCGCAATGAAATGAAATATATGATTGACACTTCGGCCCGGAATAGATTATTTATGCAATAAAGGCTTTTAGATGTCCGAAATCTCGCTCTCCTTAAAAGTCGGCAAGGACAAGGGTGCATAAATCAAAGCCTTTTCCCCGTTGTACTTTGAGGCGCAAGTATCCATGCGGCCGGGCAAGGAAGGAGTGTAAACATGATCGAATTTGTCTATCAGGCGCTGGCAGACATTGGTTACACTCATCCACTCCATCCTTCAATCACCCATGTGCCCGTGGGGCTTGTGATCGGGGCATTTGTGTTCGGCCTTGCGGCCTTGCTGCTCAGGCGCCCAGCCCTGGGCCAAACGGCCCGCCACTGTGTCATTCTTGCCCTGATCGCCTTGCTTCCCACTGTGCTCCTGGGCTACATGGACTGGCAGCATCGTTTCGCCGGAACCTGGTTGTTTCCCATAACAATGAAGCTGATATCGGCCGGCGTGCTCCTGATTCTCCTTGTCATTGCGGTAATTCTCGGCCGGAGATACCAGAACGTGCGCATGAGCATTTTTGTGATCTATGTCCTATGCCTGGCCACAGTGTTGACCCTCGGATATTTTGGTGGCGAACTGATTTATGGCAAAAAGGCTGCTGTCAGCGGGGTAGAGGAGGGTCTTGCACGGGAAGGGGCTCTCCTCTTTGATCAAAGCTGCTCCATGTGTCATTATACGGATACAACTGAGACCAAAATCGGCCCCGGGCTGAAGGGCCTCTTCAAACGGGGGCGGCTTCCCGGGAGCGGCCGACCCGTAACAGAGGCCAATGTTCGTAACCAGTTGAAAACCCCCTTTGAAAACATGCCCTCCTTTGCCGATCTGCCGGAGGTGAAGGTGGGGGCCCTGCTGGCATTTCTGAAAACGCTTTAGCAGGTATAATCAGGAATTGCTCCTTTTCCCCGGCAAAGTGATTATGGGATTGGATTCCAGGCTGCTTAAGAATATAGTTTTAGCGGCGACGATGGCCCTTTTTCCGGGGACTTATTCCTCAACGTATGCTGCTGACGGCCGGGCGACTTCGGTTGAACCGAGGCTTTTACGGGAGTTTGAGCCTCGCTTTCGTGCGAGCGTCCTGCGGGGATGGCGCTCCTTCCAGACCAGTTTTGCCGGGGACGGATTGGCCTGTGTGCACTGCCATCTGGATCACGGCACCATGCGCCATTGGGCCGGGGCATATCCGAAAGTGGAGGTCTTCGACGGAACACCGTACCGGGTAAAAGGGTTAAGGCAAGTCGTGCTCGAGGCCCTGGAAAAGCACACTGACCTCTCACCTGAACAGAGGGCGGCTCTGGCGGAGGATTTGGTCGCCTACATCGCCTGGTGGGGGGATGGCGGATTGGTGACGCCCGGCCGTTCCCGGGCTTCGCCTCCCGCGGCTGAAGACCTCGCCAGGCTGCGGTCCTCAGTGGAGAGAGGAAGCGGGCTTTTCCAGCGGCGGGATCTTGGGCCCTGCGGGCGGTGCCACCATAGGGGAGAAAAAGCCTCCACCCCGGACAAAACCCCCGTGGGCGGGGCCGCGGCGACCTTCCCCCGTTATGTAAAGTCCGCGGGCCGGGTCATGTCCCTTGAGGCCTTTCTGTCCTGGCATCTTGCAGATATCGGCAAGAAAGGATATTCGCCGGAGGGCAGCGTCGTCACAGATCTCGCCGCCTACCTGGTCAGTCTCGCCGGGGGGAAAAGGCTTCTTCCGGGCGGCGGGAGAAACGGCGCAGGAGATCAACACGATGAGTAAGGGCGGAGTGATGGATTATGTTCGGTCTCTCCCTGCAGCAATCTGGCTCCTCGCGATCGCCGCGGCTTTTTCAGGATCAGGCCCGCAAGGGTTTGCCCTGGCAGGCGAAGGGAAGGAGACACGGATAAGCGGCCGGATGCTGGCGGCCGACGGCGGGGCGATTGCCGGAGTCATCATGATAGAAAAGGGCCGGTTGTATGGTAAAGATTACAAATACGGCGGTTCAGTGGACGAAAAGGGCCGATTTTCCGTCACGGTGCCTAAAGGAGGCGACTACGGCCTGCATTTCTACGCCACCGGCTACATCTATTTCCCGGTGGGTGTTGAGGTGAAAACGGGGCGGGACAACCGGTTCACTTTTACCCTGCCGCCCAACAAGGCTGTCAGGGACGCGCCGGTTATTTCCCGGGTTCTCTTCGAGCCGATTGCTGATAATCCCGATCAGGTGAAGATCAGCCTTTCAGTCCACGATCCGAATGACAACCTGTCTCACCAGGTATTGGGGGCGAATATCCGCACCCGGGAGGGATTTATATTCTCTCCGCCGAAATTCGTGTTTCCGTGGACCCGTAACTACCCGAATGGTGTGTACACGCTTACCTATGATACCCGAGGCCGGTCTGTGGACCCGCAGGAATGGGTCTTTGTGGCTGCTGACAACCGCTGTTACAACTCACCGGTTTTAAGGCATCCCTTTACTCGAGAAGGAGTGATTCCTGCGCGTGCTCCAGGAAGAGCGAAGCCCTCCGGGCCTCCCGCGCCGCCTGCAAAGGCCCTCGACACCGCGTCTCTGCTGGAACTCGGGAGGAAGACCTTTGCAAATAATTGTGCAATCTGCCACTACCCGGATAAGAAAAAGACCAAGGTCGGGCCTGGCCTGCAAGGGCTCTTCAAAAGACGCCTGACCCACGCCCGGAAGGTCCCGGTGACCGAAGAGAATATCCTGGCCCAAATCCAGAAGGGAAGTGATCAAATGCCTCCCTATGCCCACATCACCGGAGATGCGCTCGCGGCTTTGCTGGAGCATCTCAAATCCCTCTGAACCATGTAATTGCGGGGATACCATACTTAATTCCAGCTTAAGAAATTGCCGAATTGGCATAACAGGTATGGTGTCCCCGGAATCCGCGCAATCCCAACGTAAGGGCGCATCGCGATGCGCGCTCACAAAATCCCCCCTGTCCCCCCTTTTGGGCGAATTAAATATGAGGAAGGCAGGATACGTCAGGTTTCCTAACAGGGTGCTTTATGAGAAATACAACCTGTATAAAGTGACGACATCAGCGGCTTGGACGAGGGCGCATGCCCTGCGGTGAAGAACATCGGAAAGCCGTGTGCGGGAAAACCGCACGCACGGTTTGATGAGGGGAGGCTGGTCTACGATCATCCCGGTTGACACGTAGTAGCCGCGTGCGGCGAAGCGTCAAAATAAAGTCCCGGCCAGTGATCGGAAACCTGCCTCCTACTCTACCCGGAATTAGATCAGTTTGAATGTGAAGAGGGTGCTCGCCCCGTTCAAAGGACCCTCCACGCATATTCTCCTGACATTGCACATTTTTTCAAATAGATTGGATCCAATTGCTGAGCATACCAGCGGGCATCTGTTCTTGTAGTTCAAAGCACTTTGGACTTCGCCTGAGCGGATTATGACAGTCTTCTCCCCTCTGGCTCTGGCGGGATCAACATAGGTTTCCTTGCAGTACTGCCTGACATCATCTGATAAACTCATCTCATGCCTCCTGGCTCTCATCATCGATGTAGGTACCAGTTTTTTCGACATCGATAATGATTGATTGGTCCGATGGAGTGATTTCTTATCTCGTCTGGGAATCCGGTCCTTTGTTTGGACGTTTTCATTGAGCCTGGCCAATGTGTTGACGGGAATGCAATGGAGATTCGTCTTCTTGGGCTTGCGGTTCTTGATGGCCTCCCAAGCAATTGATCCATGTCCATTGAACACTTCGGTGAACGTTCCGTCATAGTGAATCTTTATACCCAGGTAATAATCAGGTACGTGCTTCACAGGGAAGGTCAGAAAATTCTGCATGGTTGCCTTTATCTGCACTTGTCAGCCATCTGACATTATCCCATCGTAATGTTTCTGAAGGTTTTCGTGCAGTTCAACATCGTATGTGTCTTCTACGAGAATCTCGCCAAGATCACAAACCAAACGACCATCAATAGTAAACTTCTTCTTTGGATAGGCGCTTTGCAACTGCTTCACAATCTGAAGCATCTGTTTCACGGCGTCCTGGATCGTGAACTCCATTTCTCACTTCCTGCGACATTATCTTTTATGTTGCTATTGCCTTCTTCTGAAAAAGCGAACATGTCGGGGTCCTTAATGACCCCCTTGCATCCTAAAATGGACTTGTGACGACCCGTTTACGCAAGAAGACGTTATTTTTAAAAACATCATCATAATTAGCGTAGAGAATATTCTTACCATAATTAACGTGATTGTCAATCATTAATTACGGGTTGTAATATGTATCACTTTTAGATTTTCTGGAAGCGAAAGTTTCAGGAAGTAAGCCTCTGTTAGGATTTCAGCAACTAATGAGTAAAGCACAGCCGGCCTGATTCGGGAAAAGCACTTCGCATTATGCCCCTGAAACCAAAATACCATTGAATTATTGTCCCCCCGCCCGCGCTTGCGGGGGAGTGTCAGCGCGATGCGCGCTCACAAAATCCCCCCTGTCCCCCCTTTCATAAAGGGGGGGACCGTTAAGGCATGATTCGGGAAAAGCAGCTTGTAATGTGTCCCTGAAACGATGAAATAGCGCCCCCCCTTATGAACGCGGGCGGAGTTGTGATTATAAGAGAAGGTCAGCCCTGAGACAATGAAACAGCGCTCCCCCCTTAAGAAAAGGGGGGTTGGGGGGGATTTCAAGGACCTTTTCCGCCCACAGGGTCTAACAATTTGTAATTCGGGTTTCGGATTTATGTACTATACCGCTCACTCACTCAAGCGAGCGCTGCAGGCACCTGTATGACCTTCCTGTAAAATTTTCTTGAGTGGAAATTTAACCCCGTCTTTACCCAACGAAACGACAGTTTCAATCGAGCCTGCCTATGCAGAGATTTCCAACACTTGATTTATCGCAAAAATTTGGTGTAAAAATAAAGAAATCCCTGATTGACATCATTTGTTCTGGTAAAGGACTGGCATATATGAATCTTGCTTCAAATAAGCGGACCGAGGCAAGAGGAAGTTTCGAAAAGAACACCCAGAGAAGGCGCAGAGCAGACTTTCTTTTTAATCACTATTTTTTCCTTTTCATGTTTCGTTGCGGGTTGTCCAATGAAATTATCATTCAAATTAACCATGCCTATTGGTCTCTTTACCGCACTGTTGATGTTATTACCAAACCCTTCTCTTGGATGGACTTTGCAGGCTGCATGCCCGGATGTTCTCGAAAGAGGACACCTGAATGTTTTAACTATCAACTTGTTGTTTTCTGAATTCACGAATCGTAATGTAAGATTGGAGAGAATCGCTAATTATATAGAGGCAGTAGAAGAAGCGGAAGACCCGGTTGATATTATCCTGTTACAAGAAGTCATTGGAGGTTCGTTGTCTGGGACGACCAGCAGCGCCGTCGATTTGAAGCAGTTGCTTGCACAGAGAGGTCTGAATTACAATCTTCGCTATCGTCTCGCGAATGGTTTGCCTGGAATATTTTCGGTGGGAAATGCCATTTTGAGTCGTTGCAAGATCGTCTTGACGATTGCCAAGACTCTGCCGGCTGTCACAGAGGAGCCTTTCGAGGGTTTTGAAATACCCTTGAGACGAAAAATAATGATAAGCAGAATAAAGATCCCCAACTATGGGAAAATAAATGTCTACAATACTCATTTATGTGCCTTCTGTGACTCGGCAGAACGTTTGGAGCAGACTTCTGTAATGCTGGATTTTATTAATGATGTTGAAAACCTTATCTGGGGGGAGAGCCTAATTATTCTCGGCGGTGATTTTAATATCCCGGGTGAGCTTATTCCACTGGACGAAGCACCCGAATATAATCTGATCGTTGCCTCTGGATTAATTGATACCTATGCGACAGCGAATGATTGCACCGGTTGTTGCGACGAAATTACAGGTGAAGGTTGCACTTTTGCAGTTCCCGGCAATCCTTTTGCGATAAACCCGTTTACCCAGGAACTTGAAGTTCCCGTGAGGATTGATTATATCTTTGTGGGAGGATTTGCAGAGAATGATATAATAGAAAGTGTCGTAATCTTTAATGACCCCCCAAATTTGGTTTCGGATCATTCGGCTGTTCTGACCAGGGTTGAGTTGAATTAGCATGCAAACACCCTGTAAATCAGAGATAAAACGTGGCCAAGAAATCAAGCGGAGGCAGGATCCTCGCGGCTCTGCATTTCTTTTTTGTTCATGTTCAAGATGAAGTCGATGGTCTCTACCCACTACCCATCCTGTTTATTTCCAAGAATTATTGCCCCCCGCCCGCGCTTGCGGGGGAGTGTCAGCGCGATGCGGTTCCAACGTAGGGGCGCATCGCGATGCGCCCTCACAAAATCCCCCTTTTAATTGTGGGGACACCATACTTAATTCCAGCTTAAGAAATTGCCGAATTGGCATAATAGGTATGGTGTCCCCGCAATCGCCCCGCAATCGCCCCGCAATCGCCGAATCCACTGTAATTTCCGGGGGCAGGGGGGGATTTCATGCCCCGCGGGTGCAGCCCCTGGATGACAATTCCTTTGAAAATTTTGGGGTGCCTCCTGTTTTTTGTTTGTAAGAGTTGATATCCAAGAAAATTTACGATAAATTATATAAAGAATTATGATCGGCATTTGTTGTGAGGAGGACACGGTATATGAAAACACCAGGGAGTTTGATCCTGTCAGCGGCCGCCCTGGTGCTGTTGACGGGTTTCAATTTGGACAACGCCATCGTTCCCAGAGACGAGATACTCTCAGGAGGCCCCCCCAAAGACGGAATACCGGCCATTCTGAATCCCAAATTCATCCAGCCGGGCAGGGCTGATTTCCTCAAACCCGATGAAAGGGTGATCGGAGTGCGGGCGGGCAGCCGGGCCAAGGCGTATCCCATAAAAATTCTTAACTGGCACGAAGTGGTCAATGACACCATCGACGGCGTGCCGGTAGTGGTTACTTTTTGACCTCTTACCCAGACGGGAGTGGTTTACTCCCGAAAGGTAAATGGGAAGATATACACGTTTGGTGTTTCCGGGCGCCTGTATAAAAGCAATGTGCTTCTTTACGACCATCAGACCGAGAGCCTCTGGTCCCAGTTGATGGAGAAGGCCGTCGCAGGCCCCCTGGCAGGGAAGAAGCTTACAAAGCTCAACGCAAGCCGAACCTCCTGGAAGGCCTGGATGAAAAAGAATCCTCATACCCTCGTGCTCTCTACAGATACCGGGTATGCGAGGAATTATTCGAAGGACCCGTATAAGGGGTATTATCGAACCCTGGGTATATGGTTTCCGGTGGGCGATGTGCGAACGGATCTGTCGCCCAAAGAGATGGTCCTCGGAATTGAGATCAATGGAGAAGCCAGGGCCTATCCCCTGGCCCTTTTGAGAGAGATGCCCGGCATGGTGAAAGACGAGGTTGCCGGGAAACCCGTTCAGATAGAGGTGGCTGCCGACGGCGAGATAGTGGGGGTCAGAGACCACCGGGGTGAACCCGTTCCTTCAATCTTCAGCTACTGGTTTGCCTGGCAGGCCTTCCATCCTGAGACAACGGTCTACAGCAAGGAAAAATAGGGTAAAAGCATCGGCGGGCGTCATAACCAACATCCATGATGCCCCGGCACCCGCCCGCGCATTCGCATCATTGAGGCCGTAGCCGCGATGCGGTTCCATGGATTTGTTTCCCCTTTTGCGGAGAGATAGCACTTGCGGCGTTACGTCTAATGGTGTTATGTTTTATTATCTCCGGGAGTTTGGGACACTGAAACCACGAAAAGAGAGGTTTCATGCGGTGTGAGGCTATAACCACCGGAACCTTTGGGAGCCTTCCACCGGCGTTTATTTTTTTTATTTTGAAAAGGAGAAATGTAAAATGCGGATCAAATATGGAAGATGGTTTTGTGCGCTGGTACCGGCGTTTGCCCTTGCATTGGCTGCTTTGCCGGCATTGGCGGAAGAAAAACGGCCTTCAGAGGGTAAAATTGCGGTCGTCAACGGAACAGTAATCACAGAAGAGGATTTTAACAGGCAAATAAGCGGTATCCAGAAAAGGTACAGCAGCAGGGGAAAGCCTCTTGCCGATGCACAGCTTTCGGATATCAAAAAGAAAGTTCTTGAAAGCCTTATCAACAACGAATTGCTTTACCAGGAAAGCCAGAAGAAAAACATCACGATTGATGAGGCGGAAATCAATGAACAGTTTGAGAAAATAAAAAAGCGATTTCCCAGCGAAGAGGAATTCAAAAAAACCTTGAGCGACATGAATACCTCCGAGGCCGTCATAAAATCAAAGATGAAACGGAGAATGGCCATTCAGCTCTTTATTCAAGAGCAATTAGCAAAAAACGTTACGGTGTCCGACAAGGATACCAAAAATTACTATGACAGCCACCCGGATTTTTTCAAACAACCAGAGCAGGTCAAGGCCAGCCACATTCTGATCAAGGTCGACCCCAAGGCGGACGAATCGGTGAAATCCGAAGCCCGCAAAAAAATTGAAGAAATTCAGAAAAAGCTGCAAAAAGGTGAAGATTTCGCAACTCTTGCCAAAGAATTTTCCCAGGGCCCCAGTAATGTCAGGGGCGGGGACCTGGGCTTTTTCGGGCGGGGACAAATGGCGAAACCTTTTGAAGAGGCGGCTTTTGCTTTGAAACCGGGTGAAGTGAGCGACATCGTCGAGACAAAGTTCGGATACCACCTGATCAAGGCCTTCGACAAGAAACCTGAAACTACAATCGCTTACGAGCAAATGAAAAACAGGCTTGCGCAATTTATGAAGCAGGAGAAAGTGAAGAAAGAAATAGAGCTATACCTTGAGGAACTGAAAAAAACCGCGAAAGTGGAGGTGTTTCTCAAGGAAGAGCCGCAATAACCGAAACATTATCTGCCGGGCGGTTACAGGGGTCGGCGCTCCGGCGAATGATGTCCGGCTGTTCACTCTCGAATCACGGTTTCGCTATGTTTGCCCTTGTTTTCCCCAGGACTTCGGGATTGACGATGTTTTTTGGAGCAATTCCCTGAAGAACCGCCGCGACATTTTGGGCTGTCCGTTTCTTCACTTCTATTCGAGAAGCAACGGAAAACCAGGCCGCGTGGGGCGTGATGATAACGTTGTCCATGGTGAGCAGCGGGTTTGCAGGGTCTGGCGGCTCTTTTTCCAGGACGTCAAGAGCAGCCCCGGCGATCCATCCTTTTTGAAGAGCCCTGATCAATGCAGCCTCATCAATGAGAGCGCCCCGTGCGGTATTTACTATAACGGCGGTATTTTTCATCTTTTCAAATTCTTTCTCCCCGAGAAGATGATACGTGGAGTTGGTAAGGGGACAATGGATGGATATAAAATCCGATTCCGCAAGCAACGTGTCAAAATCAACGATCCGGATACCCGGTATGTGTTCTGTCACATAGGGGTCATTGGCGATAACCGTAAAATCAAACGCCAGCATTCTTTCGGTGAACGCCCTGCCGATCCGGCCTATTCCGAGGAGCCCGACGGTTGATTGTCTCGAAGGCTCTATCGGATACATGACCTGATAGTCCCAGGTACCTGTTTTCACCGCATTATTCGCTGTCATGATTTTTCTGTAGCATGTCAATAGCAACGCGGCCGCGTGATTTGCCACGTCAGTCGTACCATAGTCAGGGACATTGGCAACGATGATCCCCCGTTCCGTGGCGGCTTCTATATCGATCGAATCAACCCCCACACCATAGCGGGCGATCACCTTGCAGCGGGGAAGGTTTTCCATGACTTTTCCGGTGATCAGGGTATACTGGTTTATCAAACCATCGGTGTCTTTGCACGCTGCAATCACTTCTTCTTCAGTCTTTAATTGCCTCAAAATCAGTTCGGCGTCGATACTCTCCATTACTTCCCGCTCAGGGTCGATAAATCCGTGATCACAATCCGTGATGACGACGTTGAATCGTTTTTCACCCATTTTTGATTCTCCAATCGTTCGAAAACAAAAGTCGGTAAAAATTGATTGTCATAAGATACTTGTATAATTCACCTTCATCGTTATTGTCAATGAGGAAATTCCCCCCGGCCCCCCTTTGGAAAGGAGGGGACCATTAAGGAATGATTCGGGAAAAACAATTCGTATGGTGTCCGTCCCTGAAACAATGTTGCAATGTACATAAAAGAATATTACAATACGCCCCGGTGCGCACTTTTTTCCTTTTACCGAAATCGGCACGATCCGGCCGGGGTCCACAGTTCACTGCATTTTCTCCGCAACAGGAAAGCACACTCTTTGGAGAGGACAATGGCGCATGCTTCGGGAAAATTGCGGTCGTCTCAATCGGATGGCAAAGGCATAAGGGAAGACCTTCGGTGAGATATCTTTGATAAAGGTGAAGGTGTATTGACAGCAAGGAGGTCCCATGAGTGAACGAGAGCTCGGCAGGAAAGAAATATGCGAGCGGTATGAAAAGCTTTATACCGGAGCCGTCGCGGACATTCTCGACGAAAAGGGGTACTGGAACCAGGCTCTCGGTCGAGAGCTGCGTCCCATTCTTCCCGCCGGGCGGGCAGCCGGTTTTGCTTTCCCTGTGCTGGGAGAGGCAATACAGGACCGGACCCACGATTGCCGTTCGGACATTCTCAAATTTCTCGATGCCGTACCGCCATATTCCATGATTGTGAGCGTTCCGGGAGAGGATAAGAATTGCTCACACTGGGGAGAGTTCATGAGCCTGGTTGCGAGAAACCAGGGGTGCCGCGGAGCCGTCGTGGACGGAGGCGTCAGGGATACGGAAATGATCATTCAATCGGGTTTTCAGGTCTTCGGCACCTATTTCCGGCCTGTCTCCTCGGTCGGACGATGGCGTCCCATACATTTTGGACACCCCGTGGTGATGCATGGTGTGGAAATACGGCCTGGAGACCTCATCCTGGGGGATATCGACGGGGTGGTCGTCGTGCCCGCCCTGATGGTGGAGGAAGTTTTGTCCGCGGCGGAAGAATGTTACAGGGCGGAAAGAAGTATGAAGGAAGAGCTCAGGGCAGGGAAGAGCATGCAAGAGGTTTTTGAGAAGTACGGCAGGTGGTGAAAATTTTAGGATCAAAAGGAGTTCATGATGAAATTTGCGCGTTTTGAACACAAGGGCGAAATGTATCCGGGAGTGGTTAAAGAAGAGGAGATCGTTGTACTCGACGGCTCCCCCTTTGATCGGTATGAAGAGACAGGAACATCCTATCCCCTCTCCGACGTGAAGCTGCTTCCTCCGGTGGTCCCTTCAAAGATTGTCTGCATCGGCTTGAACTACCGGGAACACATAGAGGAGCTGGGAGCAAGGATTCCGGAAAAACCGCACTACTTCTTAAAACCTCCCTCGTCTCTCATCGGGCACGAGGATGCCGTCGTCTATCCCCGGATGGCGGAGCGCGTAGACTATGAAGGCGAGCTGGCGGTTGTGATCAGGGACACAATGAAAGATGTCCCGGAAAATGATACCCTGAAGTATATTCTGGGATGCTCCTGCTTCAACGACGTGACAGAACGGTCCTTTGTGGCCAAAGATCCTTTGCTGCTCACGCTTGCAAAGGGTTTCGATACATTCAGCGCTTTCGGACCCTGCGTGGCCACAGAACTTGATCCGGACAACCTGGAGGTGAAAACGTACCTGAACGGCAAGTTGATGCAGCACGACAACACAAAGAACTGTGTCTTCAGCGTCCGGTATCTCCTCCATTATCTCTCCCAGTGTATGACGCTTTATCCCGGCGATATAGTGAGCACGGGAACTCCGAGGGGTGTCGCACCCATGAAGCCGGGGGATATGGTCGAGGTGGAAGTGGAAGGAATCGGCAGGCTCCGGAATACGGTGAAGGCCGCTGATAAAGCGCCGTTCTGAGAGCGCGCATTGACATGGATACTATCGGGAGGAAAGTCATGAAGAAAAAAAACAGCCTGAAAAAAGCCCTGGCAGAAGGAAAGGTGGTTTGCGGGTGCGCGGTCATGAGCCGAAGTCCGGTTATTGTAGAAATGCTGGGCTACACCGGTTTCGATTTCGTTTTCATCGATACGGAGCACGCCCCCATCGGGAGCGATACAACCCTGGAGAACCTCATCAGGGCTGCGGAAGCCAGCGGCATCGCGCCCATCGTAAGGGTGAAAGAAAACGCGGAACATTTCATCCGCAATGCACTTGAAGCGGGCGCACAGGGCGTTGTGGTCCCTCATGTGGCCAGCGGGGAAGATGCCGCAAAGGCGGTCAAATATGCCAGGTTTCCACCCAGAGGCACCCGGGGCGCCGATCCGACCGTTCGCTCAGCACGGTACCGGTGCGGGGCATTCAACTGGGAAGAGTTTATCAACGAGAGCAACGAGGAGGCAATGGTCATCCCGCTGCTGGAGGACAGGGAGTTTTTGCCGAACCTGGAGGAAATTCTCTCCGTTGATGGAATCGACGCCCTTTCGTTCGGGCCGACGGACTATGCCCTCTCCATCGGCCTCAACCTGTTGTATGATTTTAATCATCCGAAGATCGTTGAGGCGTTTGAGGCCGTTGTCAGAGGTGCCGTCAAGAAAGGGCTCCCCGTCCTGTGCGTCGTCAATCCGATGACCGTTGAGCAGTCGAAGAAATTACAGGATATGGGCGCAAAATTCCAGCTTTTTGGAACCGATATAAGCATCATCAGCACAACATTCACCGCCCTGATGCACGACGTCGTCTCAAAGGTTGGATGATCATAATACCGCTGTGTGGCGATCTTTTAAACCCGGGATCTGAACCACCGCGGCACCCGGTTCGGTGAGGATCTCGCCCCGGATGCCCGCCGTATGGAATTTCATCCCCTTGAAGTCGCTCAAATTCTTGATGGGTTTTTCGAACCATCTCCCACCACTGGCCGCATTGACCTTTTTGGCAAATTCTTTTGACCCGCAGGAAATCGCCATGCCGGAAGGGAATGGGCCCTGCAGCTTCCATCCGATTTTTTTCGCCGCGAACAATATACACCCGCTGAAACGGCCCGCCGAATTTCCGCCCTTCCACAAATCAATGGAGGGGCCTTCGCACGAATTGCCCGCGGAATAATTACAAGCCGTCCAATGTCAGCAACGTCGGCAGGAATCGGCAAAAGTCAGCATCTCTTTTGAAAAAATGACACCGGAAGGAATGTTTCGCCCGCCGGCCGGGGCAAAATACCATTAACATAGTATGGATTTCAATGATGATTGAGGCAACTTAATGATGTGAAAATTTTGCACTTAGTGCTTTAGTTCATAATTGCGGTGACGTATTTTTCACCCGGGCGGTCTGTTTCATCATTTCCCTTATTCGTTTGCCTATGGTGATCATTACAAATCCCCTGTTTCAAGCAACTGCATGCGCCGTCCCATAATCCTTAGAGATGCAGAATACAATACATTTTGTCTATTGTCAACACTTTTTTCGCTTATGACGAATTTTATCGTTGACAATGGGATAATATTCATCCTATAGTCAATACAGGTGAGGCGAATAAAAACCGAAAGCACGATGTTTCATCAGCCCCCACGGGTTTGACCATAGTGAGGAGTCTCCCATGCGTGTTCAGAATGTCATACCCCGGCTTCTGGCTGCCCGCGGGTGGACCATGGGGAAACTGGCCCAGCGCTCCGGGGTCGACAAGGGCC
>JAFDED010000065.1 GCA_019310535.1 Deltaproteobacteria bacterium | reverse complement strand
GTTATGGCCCCGAATCCAACGATGGCCCCCTGGGGGAGATAAGCGATTGGGGTGCCCGGATTGGCCCCGAAGGCTCCAATATTGGTGATGGTGATAGTTCCGCCGGTCAAGTCCTCCAGTGAAAGCCGGTTTTCTCTGGCCTTCTGGGCCAGGCCCTCCAGCTCACGGGCAATCTCCCTGATTGTTTTGCGGTCTGCGCTTCGGATGACCGGGACAACGAGATCGTCCCCGTCCGCCACGGCCACACCGATATTGATGTCTTCCCATATCTTTATTTGATCATCCTCCAACGATGCGTTGACTAAAGGAAACTCCCTTACGGCGAGAGCGGTGAACTTGACAAATATATCCCCATACGTGATTCGGGCCGAAGAATCTCGCCCACCAAGGGCACCGGATTCCTTGAGATCGACGAGCTGTGACATATCCACATCTTCCCAATGGGTCATCTGCGCCATGGTCCGAAGGCTTTCCGCCAGCAGGTTTGCAGCCACTTTCTTCCTGCCTCGCAGGGGGAGGACCTCCCGGAGTCTGGGGCCGGCATCCTTTTTCTCAGGAGTATCCGAAGGAAGGGAGGCGGTTTGGTGCAGTGCCTGCTCAACATCCTCTTTTGTGATCCTCCCCTCGGGGCCCGTGCCGCGAATTGTGGAAAGATCCAGCCCATTCTTTTCAGCCATCTTCCGGGCCACCCCGGAGATCTTTATATTCAAGAGGGGTTTGGTTTTTAGCGCTGATTCGACTACCGGCAGGGAAGAAGCCAACCCGGCTGGCTCTGGAGTAGAGACGGCCACAGGGGGTACTGGGGCCTTTTCGTATTCCTCCCGAGTAGTGGCGATGAATCCAATGACTCCCCCCGCCTGCAAGACGCTCCCCGGAGGCTTAATGATTTTCACAAACCCGCTCTCCGGCGCTTCAATTTCTTGAGTGAGTTTGTCGGTCTCAATGATTACTACAGTATCCCCTTTATTAACCTCCTGTCCATCCTGCACGGACCATTCCACCACTGTGGCCTGATCCATGGTGATCCCCAGTCGGGGGATGTAAATTTCGTGAATCATTAAAACCTCCTTATAATGATGAGCCGGATGTGTAACTATGCACCGGTATCCAGCATTGATTCTATTCGCTTCATGATGGAGTCGACATTGGGATAATAGAGATCCTCCAAGGCAGGGCTCACCGGCACGGGGGCGTTGGGTGCGGCGATGGTTTGAACCGGGGCTTTCAGCGCGCTGATCTGCCTCATGACCACCGCCACGATTTCACTGCCTACACCCGCCCGCTCGTATCCTTCATCCAACGTTACCAATCGTCCTGTCTTCTTCACGGACTCCACGATGGTTTCCTCATCCAGAGGGTCAAGGGTTCGCAGATCAATGACTTCCGCGTCTATTCCCCTGAGAGCCAGCTTCTCCGCCGCTTCTAAAGCAAGATGGACCATACGTCCGCTGCTGACCAGGGTTACATCCTCTCCCTCCCGTTTGATATCCGCCTCTCCCATTGGAATGGAGTACGGCTCTTTCGGGACAGGGCCTTTAATGCCATACAACAAACGATGCTCCACAAAAAGGACGGGATTGGGATCCCTGACGGCGGAGATCAAGAGCCCCTTGGCATCATATGGGGTGGAGGGGATTATCACTTTTAACCCCGGTGCGTGCATGAACCACGCGCAGAGATTTTGTGAATGCAGTGCACCTACCCTCCGCCCTCCTCCGGTAACGGTTCGGATCACGACAGGACAGTTAAGTTGGCCCCCACTCATGTAATGCTGTTTGGGGGCCTGATTGGCGATCATGTCCATAGCTACAGTACTGAAGTCCATAAGCATAATCTCAATCACGGGACGCATGCCCAGGACGGATGCACCCACTCCCATACCCGAAAATCCCGCCTCACTGAGGGGGGTGTTAATCACCCGATCCTTACCGAATTTCTCCACCAATCCCTTGGTCGTGGGAAAAATGCCGGTAACCACATCTTCGCCCATGACAAGAACTCGCTCATCCTCCTCCATACAATGCATCAGGGCGTCGTTCAGTGCTTTGCCTAATGTGATCTCTTCCATTTATTGTTTCCTCTTTTACTATTGTAATGGTGATATATTCAATAAGCCGCAGGCTCTTCCATAAACACATCTTTCAACAAATCATCCGGCGACGGGTAGGGGGCTTCTTTTGCAAACAGTACGGCCTCATCCACCTCGCGCTGGAACACATCCCTCAGTCTCTCTATCTCTTCTCGGCTTACCACATTGAGTTCCAGGCACCTGCGTGTAAAGCGGTCCAGCGGGTCCTTCTTCTTCCATTCCTCCACTTCATCCAGGGATCGGTAGCTCATGGGATCTCCCTCATAATGCCCACGGATCCGATATGTTTTGCCCTCGATCAGGGTCGGCCCTTCGCCGGACCGGGCACGGGCCACGGCCTCACCCACCGCCTGATAGACAGCCTCCACATCATTGCCGTCAACAATGACTCCCGGCATGGCGTGCGAGGCCGCACGGTCTGCGATATTCTCTACAGGAGTATGTTCTGAGAATTTAGTGCTGACGGAGTATTGGTTGTTGGCGCACATAAATACAACGGGCAGTTTGTGCAAAGAGGCGAGGTTCAATCCCTCATAGAAAACGCCCTGGTTGGATGCTCCGTCTCCGAAAAAACACATGGTGATGCCGCCCGTTTTCTTGCTCTTTTGAGCATACGCCACGCCGCAGCAAAGCGGGATAAACGCCCCCTGACACCCTCGAAAACCCAGGTTGCCTATGGAAGGGTCGCACAGGTGGACCTTTCCCCCTTTTCCCCCGCAGGGACCCGGCTTCTTGCCTAAAAATTCAGCGAACATGCGCTTTAAATCCATGCCGCGCACAATGTTGCTCTGGATATGCCCCCGGGCGGCATTCCAGTAATCCCCATCCCGCAGATGCCATGTGGCACCTATGGGAATGGCCTCCTGCCCGATGGTGGAATGGACCAGGCCCAACATTTCTCCCCGAGCCAGCATCTCGATGAGCTTTTCCTCCACCAGTCTGGATTTCAGCATGGCCTCAAACATCCCACGAAGGGTCTCCAGCGAAATATTCATTCCAACTCCTCCTTACATTTTAACTTTATCAATTTCATTTGACGTAACCGAATATTTTGGGGAAATAGAGCGTAAAGAAAGGAATATATGTAATAAGCAACAGCGCGAACACCTCGGCCAAAAGAAAGGGGACGATAGCCTTGCTGAGATTGGTGAGCGTAACCTTTCCGATACCACAAGCTGCAAATAATATGAGACCGAGAGGTGGTGTGGCCAAACCGATGGTCAGGTTTACACATATAATGAGACCGAAGTGGATGGGATGCACCCCCAGGCTATACGCCACCGGGGCCATGAGGGGGGCGAGCACTACTATGGAGAATCCCATGTCCAGGAACATTCCGGCCACAAGAAGAATAAGGTTCATGATCAACAATATAACAACCTTATCCGTGGAAATTGAGAGGAATACATTCGTTACATGTTTAACTAACTGTGTATATGCAATCAACCAGGAGAATGACTTGGCGCACGCTAACAGGAACAGAATCATAGCGGTTGCGCTGACGGTACTTTTTAAAATGGGTCGTAAGTCTCTGAGGTGAAGGGTCCTGTAAAACACAAAGCCGACGATAAGCCCGTAGAGAGCGGCCACCGCTGACGCCTGGGTCGGGGAGAAAAATCCCCCTAGGATGCCGCCCATGATGATCACCGGCATCAGCAGGGCGGGCACTCCGTCACGCATGGCCGCCAGCAGGGCCATAAAGCCTGGAAATGACCGCATTATACCGTATCCTTTTCGAAAGGAAATGATCCACGCGATAACCATCAGGCATAATCCCACTAATATTCCCGGCATAAAACCGCCCAAAAACATTCCGGCCACCGAGACATTCATAACGGAAGAATAAATAAGCATGGGAATACTGGGGGGGACAATGGGTCCTATCACTGAACTGGCCGCGGTGACCGCCGCGGTGAAATTCTCCTCATATTTTTCTTTCTTCATGGCCGGGATCAGAATGCTCCCGATGGCGACAGTGTCAGCCACTGCTGAGCCGGTGATTCCGGCAAATAACATGCTCGACATGATATTGGTGTGCGCCAATCCGCCCCGAAGACCGCCCACAAACGTGCCGGCAAGTTTTACCAGTTTGTCGGTGAGTTGCGCGCGATTCATGATCTCGCCGGTCAGGATAAAAAAAGGGATGGCCAGAAGAACAACGTGTTCCATTGAAGTGAACATTCTTTGGGGAATCAACATAAACAGCCTCGGGTCGCCCATTTTGACGTAGGCAAAAATGGTGGCCAAGGCCAAACTAAAAGCGACCGGGACGCCGAGAAATAACATGGGGAAAAAAGTAATCCCTAAAAAGCCAAGCATGAAATTATCTTTCTCCAATCTTTAGATTTCGAGTAATCTGGCGAATGCTTTGTGTTTTTGGTTTTCATCATTACACAATGTTTCTGCCGGTTACCTGTTATTGGATGCCAGTTGCTTGAGTGATCGTTCCTTTCTGGGGTCAGGTAAAATTGCACCTATACTATTGAGAGCCAACAACAAGCCTCCCACCGGCACGGAAGAATAATAATAGAACAGGGAAAGGTCAAGGTAGACGGAGCTTTGATACTTCCCAACAAAGAAGGCGTTTTTTATTCCAAAATAAATCATAACGCCGGCCAACAAGACAGTGAGAATGACGTGACCAACGCGAACCAAAGAATGAAGGCCAGGTGGAAATCGTTCGATTAAAAAATCAACCCCGATGTGTCCTCCGTGGCGCGCGATGGCTCCCGCCCCCAGAAAACAGACCCAGGCGAACAGCAGGACGGACATCTCAGGAACCCAGGTAATTGAGTAGCCGATGGTATCGGAGAGGATGCCCATCAATACGTTACCAAGCAGCAAAGCCAGCAGCGCACACGCAAGAAAAAACACCGCCCGCTCCAGTTTGTCCAGAAAAATTTGATACCATATAAAAAAATTTACCATAACAATGCTTCGCCATGATGTAAGGGCAGGCTTTACCTCAACCCGAAAGGGGGAACCAGATGTGATCTCCGTTCCCCCTCATTATGAATCATTTTACTTTGCCTTTGATTGATATTCCTTCTCAATATCCGCTTCGGCCTTTTCAACTGCGGCATAGATATTATCAATCCACTTCTGGCCGTCTTTGCCGATCTTTTTCTTGGTTATATCCAGATATGGTTGCAACCCCAGTTTCTTGAACCGAGCTAATTCCTGATCATTAGGATAATAGAATTTTGTGCCCTCTTTTTGCAGCTTTTCCACGGTCGTTATTTCAGAGGCCCGGCAGAAGCCGTTGCCAACTGTTTCCCCCAACTCTGCCGCGCGCATGATGACCTTTTGATGCTCTTTCGATAAGGACTGGAAAAATTTCTCATTAATCATTATCGGATGCAGGTTATAGCCGTGTCGGGTCATAGTGACGGTTTTCATGACCTCAAACAACTTAACCATGTCTGCGCTATATAGCTCTGTCTCGCAAGCATCAGCCATACCGGTCTGCAAAGCCGTGTACAATTCGGTCCAGGTAATGGTAACGGTCTTTGCACCGAAGGCACGGAACATGGCCAGGAGTCCCGGATTTTCTGGAACACGAACTTTTATGCCTTTCAAGTCACTGGGATTCTTGACTACTTTACCACTGGTGTATAAATTCCTGAAGCCATTCCCTTCAGGCCAACAGAGAACGCGGAGACCTGTTTTTTTAAGGAACACATTAGCTAATTCATCTCCGAATGGGCCCTGCATCACTTTCCAGGCAACCAAACTATCCTTAAAAAGGAAAGGGATCTGGGTAACCGCCATCTCCGGAGCAAATGGAGTCATGATTGATGTGTATGACCCCACCATCTGGATGACGCCTGTCTGGGCCTGCTCTAACATTGAGCGGGCGTTGCCCAGAGAAGCAAGGGGATGGACTTCCACCACGACCTCGCCGTTTGTGGCAGACTCGATATAGTTCTTCATAACGCTGACATTTGCCGTTCGTCCGGCACCGGGGAACCTCATTTTGCCTTCAGAGCTATGTCCTATCTTGATCACAATGGGTTTGGCGTACGCTGGCGCAAGCAGGAATGACACAACAAAACATACTAAAGCACCGACCAAAATTTTCCGATTCTTTCTCATTGTCGTCCTCCTTCAATTTATGAGCCCTATCGGTCTCGATTTACACAAAAATGCATTCCTCTTTCTCTGAATGCCTATAACACGCCAGACCGTTGTCTCTTATCAAGATTTGCCTGCTTGAAATAGTTAATGCTCTCCTTTAGTCCCTCTTCCATCGTGTAACGCGGGTTAAACCCAAGCTCTTTTCGGGCCAGAGAGATGTCAAACATGCCCAAACCGCGGGCCTCTCCTTTCCCCTCAAAAATAACATCCCCGGACGCGGGTTCCAATTTCTTTATCGTGGATACTATTTCCCGGAAACTTACATAATCTTCTGGAGTTCCAGCAATATTGTAAGCTATACTGAGAGGACCTGGAACGGTTGCTGCCAAAACCGTAGCATGCGCCGCATCAGCCACAAAGACCAGATGGGTGTGATCCGAGGCTTTCAGATTGGGAAGGACAACATTTCTGCCTGTGACGATACTTTCGATACTCTTGATTACTTTAGCCATTCCTGGAGATCTAACCTCTCCCGGGCCGTACACTCCATAGTAACGAAGGTTTGTGGCTTCCAATTCATAATTTTCGATATATTGCCGACAGAGAATTTCATTTAAGAATTTCGTTGCGCCATAAAGCGTAACATTAGTGGGAATGGGGGCCACCTCCCGGGGGTCACTCTTGGCCGTACCATATACCGCCGCACTTGAAGCGGTTACAATCCTTCGAACTCCGTGTTTTCTTGATGCCTCCAACACATTGGACAAACCCAGCACATTTACTTCTACAGCCCGACGAGGATTCTCCATACAACCAAACAGGAGCAGGCCGGCCATGTTGATAATTACTTCAGGGCGATTTTCGGAAACTACTTTTTCCACCTCATTCTCGTTTCTGATGTCACCCTGAATCCACGTAGCGTTTTCCGTAAACTTCGCCATACTCACCGGTGGTGGTTGAATGTCAAAAACGACTATGTTCTCACCCCTTTCGGATAATTCCTTAACAATGTAAGACCCAATAAATCCGGTCGCTCCGGTCACTAGAATTCTCATTTTATCCCTTCTCCTCATTGTATGGATAATAAAAGTTGATCGGTTAAACCCCTGCCTTTATCACAGAAAACACAAGTTTTTTTTAGTTGTTATACCAGTCCCTATAGTTTGTGCCGCGATCTTCCAAAGCGGGGGTCATGGTTTTCATGTATTTTATAACTGCCACGCTGCTTATTCCTTTAGCAACAGGCCAGGGCTTTTAAAGAATTAAGCAAGAACCATGCCACGAAAAACAATGTCCAGGCGAGAATACATGCGAGAGGAAAACGAAGGAAAGGACGTATAACTGCCCGTTAATACAGTGTAAAAATTGTTGGATCAAGAGGTCGGAAATGGCGAGTTTGTATAAAGATTCTGTAAAAGATGTCCTGAAAATCAAACATGTCCAATTTTCCGGACACTCATGTGATGATATTCTTCAAGGACATGCTGCAAGAACCTTACGAAAAAAAAGAATCGCCCTAAGGCTATAATTTAGACAAATTATGTCGTTTACACTTTTCATAAAGCGTGGAGCGTGATATGCCTAATAATTTAGAGGTCTTGGCCATGTTTCCTTTGGTCAGTCTGATTGTTTGAGCCAGTAAATTCTTTTCAAATAAATCCAATTCTTCTGATAGTAAATTATTAGATCGAGGAGGCCTGCCCTCCTGAGTCTTAAACCTCACGATCTCTAAAGGAAGATTTTCCAAATCGATCATGTTTTCGTCCGCCAGGCTCACCGCCTGTTCCACAACATTTTTGAGTTCCCTGACATTTCCCGGCCAGGAGTAACTCTGTAAGATCTGCATGGTACTTTCTGTGACCCTGACCGTCTGCTTTCCCATGGACTTAAGGACGTGATTAATTAAAATGGGAATATCGTCAACTCTTTCGGAAAGGGGAGGAATGCATACGGTCATGGTGTTTAACCGGTAAAATAGTTCTTCACGAAATTCCTGACGTCTGATCATGTCCTTTAAGTCTTTATTGGTGGCCGCTACCAGTCTGAAATCCACCTCAACTGACGTGAGTCCTCCCAACCTGTCCAGCATCTTTGTCTCCAGGGCCCTTAAGAGTTTGGCCTGAGCGTTCAATGGGAGGTCGCCAATTTCGTCGAGAAACAGGGTTCCGCCGTGCGCCAGTTCTATCTTGCCGGCCTTTCCTTTTTGTCTGGCACCCGTGAATGCACCTGATTCGTATCCAAAAAGTTCCGATTCTATAAGCTCCTTTGGGATCGCCGCACAATTCACGCAAACAAAGGGCCCGCATTTTCTCGGACTGGCCATGTGGATGGCATGGGCGAACAGTTCCTTGCCTGTGCCGGTCAGCCCCAATATCAAAACCGCGGCATCGGTATTTGCGTATTTCTCTGAAATTTTTTTGGCTTTCAGGATGCTTTCACTCTGACCAATAATTGAGTCAAATGTATACTGCGCCGAAAGAATGCTGTCCAGGCTCTTTTTGTAAAATTTCACCTTCCTTTCCAACAAATTGAGCCTTGCCACAAGATCTTTGAATTTTATAAAATCCCTGAAAATCGACTGGAGTATTACCCCAACGGTCTCGCCCTCCCTCTTTATTGGAATTCTGTTAACAAGCAAGGGGGGGTCGAACTTCATACTGCAGGGTTCGCCCAACTCAGTAAACCCGGATTCAAGCACTTTTGGAAGTCTGGATTTAGGAAAGTATTTTTTTATATGTTTGCCCACAGCTTCATCTCTGTCCGTTCTCAACAATTCAGCAAAAACTTGGTTCATAAATATAATTCTGCACTCATTATCGCAAAAAAGAATTCCCGAATAAACATTGTCCAGAATTAGCTTAAAAATATCAACCAGATCCTTTATATTATTGAACTCTTTTGGGAACTCCGGAAGAGAAAAATGAGTTTGATTTAACGCCTTCTCCACATCTTTCTTGGTTATTCTCCCTCCAAGGCCCGTGCCAATGATCCTCGAGAGATCCAGTCCGTGTTTCTCCGCTAACTTCCGGGCCACTCCCGAAACCTTATAAAATAAGTCCGTAGATGTACTTTTAGCCTGTTTCGCCGCAGTACTTGAGTAATACGACATATCTCTTTCCGGGGCAGCGGGGACAATGGGGGCTATGGGGGCGTTTTCGTACTCTTCCCACGTGGTTGCAATGAACCCGATGACTCCTCCCATCGGTACCACGCTTCCCGGAGGCTGGATGATCCTAACAAATCCACCAGCAGGTGCTATGATCTCGTGAGCGGCCTTGTCTGTCTCGATAATCACTAAAAGATCTCCCTCTTGGACCTCCTGCCCATCCTGCACTGACCACTCAACCACTATAGCCTGATCCATGGTGATCCCCAGTTGGGGAATATGCACATCGCGGATCATGTGTCTCCCTCTTTTGATTAAGTGCTGATTAAGTGAAATTTAGGGAATATTACCAAAATGATATCATCGCTCCTCAGAATGTCAATATTTAATCTGTACAAGAAGTGGAAAGCGGAACAATCATGGTATCCCCCGGTCAGGATAAAGATTATGGGTAAAGAAGGTTGGCCAGAAGCGAAGAAGGGGAAGGCGGAGTAATCGTGACGAATGAAGCCTTCTACTTTCCGGGCTTGACACAGTGAGCGCATGGTCCTCTGAGTGCATGATATACTTGTCCCCAGATTCTTCGAGAAGAAGGCCATGTGCCCTTATCCATACCACGAGCTCATGAATAAGAGTAAAGAACTAATATTTTTTTTCAAAAAATGGTGCTCTGCGCGAGGGAATGCGGCATAAAACCGATTGCACGTCTTTTTGACGCCGCGCCAAAGACTGCGCAAAAGTGGATGGGCAGACGGAAAAAGCAGGGATGGGAAGGCCTTCGTGATCACAGCCATGCCCCCTATGGAAAAATAGCCCAGCGTCCATCCGGAAACTACAAAAACTTATTCTCAACTTTATGGTAAAAAATCGGCCTCCAATATTCCGGTCATTAATCCTGCTGCGATTATCACCCCCTCTTTCAAGTGAAACGATTTGGGATGCCTTTCATATTCTCCCCAGTGCCTTGAGCTGCAGGATCAACTTCCGGTTTCTCTCCTTGCTCAGCTCTCGCACTTCCTCCGCTGTATACTCATAAATTCCTTTTCCCGTTTTGAGACCCCAGTGGCCTTTCTCAATGAGTTCCTGTAATGCCTGGGGGAACTGGCCTCGTGCCCCGCCGGTTACGCTGTTGACATACGCCCAGGAGTCCCTCACGTTGTCCAGTCCCGCCATATCCAAAAAAGCCAGAGGACCCACAATGGGGAAGCGAAACCCGAAACCCGTGTTCACAGCGCGATCGATGTCCTCCGGCGTGGCCACACCCTCCTGCCATAGTTTGAGAGCGGCGCCAATGGCCGCTGCCTGTATGGCATTATTGAGGAAAGAGACGGTATCTTTACAGACTATGGGCGCTTTGCCGATGCTTTCTAAAAGCACCCGGACAGTTTGCACGGTTTCCTGAGAGGTCGCCGACCCCTTGACGATCTCCACCAACTGCATGATGTGAGGTGGGTTCACCCAGTGAGTGCCTACAACACGATCGGGCCGCTTCGTGGCGGAAGCGAGTTGGTCGATCCGCATGTGAGAGGTATTTGAGGCCAAAATGATACGGGGAGGGCACCACTCATCCGCCTGGCGTAATACCATTTGTTTTTGTTCGAGAACCTCCTGGACCACTTCCATAAAGTAATCCGCCTTTCGACAGGCCGACTCTATGTCAGTGGTGGTATGGATGCGCGACAATGTGGCCTCTTTTTCGCGGGAATGGATGACCTCCAATTCTACAAACACATCCAGGTTGTCATGTATGCGCTGGAGAGCGCGCTCCAAAATGTCTTCGCTCAGATCGACCATAAACACATCGATCCCTGCCCGAGCGAAGGTCTGGGCAATGCCAGCCCCCATGGTCCCGCTCCCGATTAAAGCCACATGTCTGATCTCGCTTGGATCCATCCCTTTACCTCCAAATCTTTCTTTGCAATGGCACAATAATCGTCTGTGGAATAAGAGCATACAATGCAGAGCGAAAAAGACGTGCTCTCTTTGTTAGCTCATTACCGCCCTGAACCGCCGGCACAGAGTAATGCAATAACCTGCCAGTATGGTTACTCTTTTGGTACCGACAGTATTAATGATTTCAAACAACCATCTCTCAATGCGGGCGTAATCTCATCTGTGTTTAATCGTGCTTTAATGCCCGTGGAAGCTTAATATAACGGCAATCAAGGTAATCGCGTGAGCCGCTGAAGAATCGTCGTTATAATAAAGCTTTTTGCCCTTCCCTCGAGTATATCCAGCGTATAGTATGCTTTATATATATCCGGCCCCGCCACGGTTACGCCGTGATCCTCCATAAGAACGCAGGTAACTTCATCCTCTCGGAAAGGCTCCGCAACAATATCCGCCAATTCCTGTGAACCCGGGTCGGCATAGGCGGTAAAAACAGTCCTTTTTAAAAAAGCATGATTCTTAAGCGCCTCCTCTGTCAACTGTGGCTTGATATTCCCGAAAGCGGTCGCGTATGGAGAGTGGGCATGAATAACGGCGCCTATATTTTCCCTTGCTTTCAGGACGTTAAGATGCAGGGGGGTCTCCATGCAGGGCTTCACTGGATTGAGCTGCTCCCCGCTCAAATTTACAAGAGAGATGTCCTCTTCCCTTACGTCTTCAGATGCAACCTCCCAACCCTTAATCAGCACATGATCCGACTCCGGCACTCGAATACTGATTCCACCTCCTCCACCGGTAGTTAATCCCCGCCGGGCATACCGACGGGATATTTCTATAAAATCCCTTATTAATTGAAGACTTACATGAATTTCGCTCATTAGAGATCACCCTCCATTCTTTTACTTGCAACTTCTCTGAGTAGAAAAAGTACTTTCTCTTATGCAATTCAACAACAAATCTAAGGAGTCATGTTCTTTTGTCCGGCAAAGATTGCATAAAACAATTTCATTGTCAATAAATTCTCCTACCCATGGCTGTTGACGATTTTGAAACTCAAGATTTTAATTTCGTTTGTATAACTTTGATATGTTCCAGATATTCAAACTGTTTAAAGCGGCAAAAATCAAGCCAGGGACATTTTAAACGATCAAAGTAATAAAAAAAGAAATGCTTGACAGAGGGAGGATGCATACCATAATATCCAAAAATAATTACATAATTATCAATTTAATCCTGTCAACGGACGTTTACCGTCTTTAATAACGGGACGATGAAAGACATAAATATGTACTCATGAGTTATCCGGGCGGGAGTTTGTCGCGCCCTGGACGAGAAAGGGTGATCCATGGCAATAACTATTTACGGGGCCGGCGCTATTGGCGGCCTCACAGGTGCGTACCTCGCCAGAGCCGGCGAAGACGTGCTCATGGTAGACAAGGTAGTCGAGCATGTCCATGCGATGAACCGGCGAGGACTCAAAATCACAGGCGCCGCTGAGTTCACGGTGCCAATCCGGGCCTGTCTGCCGGAAGAGCTGCGAGGCCCGCTCGGGCTCGTATTTCTGGCCGTGAAGTCGCAGGATACCGATGCAGCGCTCGATGTTATCGCGCCCCAGGTGGGGCCGGACACTATCCTGGTGTCGTTGCAGAACGGAATGAACCCGCCGCGCATCGCCGCACGCATCGGCTCAGACAAGGTGGTTGCTGCCTTCGTCAACTTCGGAGCGGACTGGCACGGCCCCGGCCACATTGAGCACGGTGGCCCGGGCGGTTTCTACCTCGGCGAGATCGACGGCAGTCTGACCGATCGAATAGACCGCCTCCAGCGCCTGCTCTCCAACGTTCACTCCGTGCATGTAACCGACAATATCTTCGGATATCTGTGGGCGAAGCAGATCGACTGCTCGCTGCTTTTCGCCCAGGCCGTGACCGACGAGACGATGGCTGACGTCTTCAGTAATAAGCGCTTCCAGCCCTTGCTGATCGCGCTGCTCGGCGAGGGAGTCATGGCGGCCCGGGCCGCCGGGGTCAGGTTAGAAAGCTTCGATACCTTTGAGCCGCTGAAGATGCAGCCGAGCAACGAAGACGAAATGGCCGCGGCCCGCGCTGTTCTCGATCGCTTTGCAGACCGCTGCCGGAGTCGGGTAAAGGTGCGGTCGGGACCATGGCGTGACCTGGCGGTGCGCCGGCGTCCCACTGAGATTGACCACCTGGTTGGCTGGGTGATCTCCGAAGGGAAAAAACGCGGCATTGCAATGCCGCTTAATGAACACCTTGTGGCCCAGGTGAAGGAGATCGAACAGGGCAAACGCCGGCGCGGGCTTCATAACCTCGAAGACCTGGAGCACTTGCGTAAGGTCAATTGAAGAGAATTGATTCATATGCTCATATTGCTCATATGAAGTAAAGGAGGTGAGGCGCTTTATTCAGAGAGGGAGGAAGGTGTGTTTTTTCATCAATCTTAACCCCACAGCACAAAAAGGAGATATCCGATGAAATCTATGAGGAAAAGCTTATTGGCTTGCTTGGTAGTCGGCTGCGCATTGGTTCTCATTACGATTACCGCTTTTGCCGCGGAATGGAAAGTCCCGGCAAAGTGGAAATTTCTGAAGTTTGCGGGCGGAGCGGCCGCTGGAAGCTGGACACCACTGTCGGCAAAGATTTGCGAGCTGATTAATCAGCAAATCCCTGGAGTCAATGCGAGCTCTACCCTGGGTGCCAGTTACGGCAATCTCGCGGCGGTAAACAAGGGCAAGATGCAGATTGCCTTGACCATGACCAACGCCTTGGCCGAGTGCTATTACGGTCTGAGAGATCAAAAGGGCAAGGAGACAAAGAACATTCGTTTCCTTGGTTCCATGCATCACGGGGCCATCCATATCTTCGTCCCCAAGAAGAGCCCAATCAAGGACATCTCCGAAATCGCCAAGAGGCCTTTGCGAACCGTTGTCGGACCCCGCAAGTCCTTCACTTATATGTTCAATGACCTCCTGCTCAAGACTTATGGTTCCTCCATTAAAGACCTGGAGGCACGCGGAGGGACAGCCAGTAATGTGTACTACGGCCCTGGTGTGAAGATGTTGAAGGACGGTCAGATCGACTACATGGCGTTTCACACAGGGCTCAACGCCTCCATGGTAATGGATGCTGCCACAAGCCCGGGCATCCGGTTCCTGGAGCTTAGCCCCGAGAAAAAGACTCAGATCATGAAAAAGCTTCTGGGCACCACAGAGGTTGTGATCCCAAAGGACATGTACCCGGGGATCGAGAAAGACTATCACACGTTCGGGTATTACTTCCCCATCGTCGTGAGCAAGGACATGCCTGAGGAACTGGCCTATCGTATCACCAAAGTCATTTGGGATAACCTGGAGGAGGTTCAGTCCGTCGGCGCTTTCGGTAAAGGGATCAAGCTGGAGACCGCTTTCATGGGGATGACCGTTCCCATGCATCCCGGTGCTGCGCGGTACTATAAGGAGAAGGGTTTGACCATCCCTCCGCTTCCCAAATTGTAAGGGCTATATGAGGGCCTAGGTACGGGGAAAAATCGGTGGCCGATGAATTTGCCTCGGCTTCCCTGTGCCCTTCTGTGAATAATATTTCAGATGGGCTGGACGAGCCTTCCGCGATCCAGGAAAACAAAAAAACAGGGCGAGCAGCCAGCATGCGGGGAGTTGTTATGTTTCAGCGTATTTCAATGGTCCAACTTAAAAAATTTGACTAAATTAAGGAAGATCCGGTGAGCACAGATCAGCACGATATTGAAGTGGCACGTGAGGTACTGGAGCGGATTGAGAAAGGGGTTGAGCGACAGATCGGCGTCTTTGACTGGCTGCTGACTCAGAAACGTATGAGCTGGCTCATGGTGCTGGGAATTCTGATCTCCGGGCTGGCCATCTCGTTTTCTCTCTATCAGTTTTTCACGGGATATTTCCCCGCACCGGAAGCCCATCTGCATAGATCGATCCATCTAAACATACTGCTCATTCTGAGCTTTTTGCTCTGGCCCCTGGGAAGAAAATCGTGGAGAGATAGGTTCCATTTCCTCACTGTCATCGACATCTTGTGTATCTTGCTGGTGATCGCCATCCAGGTCTGGATATCTTACGATATCGATGAATTTGTCTTTAAGGAAGGGAACTTGACGGTCATGGATCAATTCATGACCATGATGTATCTGGCACTGGTGTTGGAGGTAACCCGCCGCACCGTGGGCTGGCCTTTGGTTCTGGTAACCCTTTTCTTCATTGCGCACACGCTGTTCTCCGACAAGTTCCCCGGCGTGCTGTATGGCCCTCCCACCTCCGTGGAGTGGCTGGCAGAGATGCAGGTGATCCAGACCTATGGGCTTTTTGGTGTGCCCCTGATGGCCATGTCGTCTTACGTGGCCCTGTTTATTATTTTCGCCGTCCTATTGCTCAACTCGGGCGCCGGAAAATTCTTCATCAAACTGGCTCTGGCCTTGACGGGGCGACAGATCGGGGGTCCCGCCAAGGCGGCGGTGGTCGCCAGTGCCATGATGGGTACCGTCTCCGGCAGCGTTATCGGGAACGTTGTGGGAACGGGCTCCTTTACCATCCCGCTGATGAAGCAGACCGGATACCGAGCCCAGTTTGCCGGGGCGGTGGAAGCGGTGGCATCCAGCGGAGGAATGATCATGCCGCCTGTCATGGGCGTGGTAGCGTTCATCATGGCCGAGTTCATGGGTATCCCGTACATTCAGGTGGCCTTTGCCGCTGCTATTCCGGCATGTCTCTACTTTTTATCTCTCTTCATGCAGGTGCACTTGGAGGGCGTAAAGTCCGGCCTGCGTCCTCTGCCCAAGGACATCTTGCCCGACTTGTGGCAGACCCTTAAAGAAGGATGGCACTTGCTGATCCCCCTGGTGGTCATCGTCGGTTTTCTCGTGGTGGGTTACACGGTTATGATGGCGGCTTTTTGGGGTGTGGTGGCCGTCTTCTGCACCACGCTGCTCAAGAAAGAGACACGCATGGACCCCCTGCGCCTCTTCAGCGCGATGGAGATAAGCGCAAGGACCATCGCACCCGTTACAGCAGCATGTGCATCAGCGGGCATCATCATCGGCTGTATCTTCTCCTCGGGGCTGGGAATGCGCTTCTCCACCCTCATCATCCAACTGGCCGGCGATAAACTGTGGCTGGCCCTTGTGTTCACCATGATCGTCTCCATCGTCCTTGGCATGGGGCTCACGGCATCAGCGGTCTACATCACCCTGGCTGCCCTGGTGATCCCGTCCTTGATCAAGATGGAGGTCTACCCCATGGCTGGACATATGTTCGCCCTGTATTTCGGAGTCATCTCGGGCATCACGCCACCGGTGGCATTGGCAGCATACGCAGGGGCGGGCATAGCGGGGTCCAACCCCATGCGTACCGGGTACACGGCGTGCCGCATCGGAATCGCAGGGTTCATCGTGCCGTTTATGTTCGTCTACAGCCCGGAGCTCGTCCTGCACGGAGATCCCATGCGCATTGTATGGACTGCGTTCACCGCAATACTCGGTATCGGATGCCTGGCGGCGGCTGCCGAGGGCTGGCTTTTCACCCATCTTAATGTGCTGGAGCGGGTTATATTGTTGGTAGGCGCCATTGCCTTTATCAACCCTCGCATTACCACCACAGTGGCCGCTTTCGTCCTGCTGACCACGGTCATTGGCGTGCAGCAAGCGAAATTATTCAGGCAAAGGAATATCCCTGAGGGTGTGAAAACCCGCGGCCCACTCTGGCTCCTTGTCCAGCGTGTCTTTTCAAGGAGCGATCAGCCGTGACTCGCATATTATCATTCCAGAACCTGTTGGCATCTCCCACAAACGAGGCTTTTGGAGAATGGCTTAGGCAAGAATCATCGGTGCTCAGGATCATTCAAACCTAAGCCGCAAACCAAATGAAAAGGGGGCGATGGATGGGGGTGTTACGCTGGATAATATTAGTCGCAAGCTTTATTCTGATCATTGCGATGTGTAAGCTCAACTTCCACCAGAGGTACTTCAACTTCTTCATTTTAGGGCTTTTTTTATTGAACTTCGTGGTCATCGTCATGTTCTGGCTCACTTGCAAATGGCAGGGTCTCGAAAATGCGGAATCCATGAAGATGAAGCAAGCAATGAGCGGGCCGGGATGATCGGCAGGAAAAGCAGGGACAGTTCGCAAAGGGGAGTACGACTCCTTGCCCTTGCTGGCTCAGAAGACCAGGAGTGCCCTCAAAAGACCTTGCAGTTCCGGGCGCATCGGGCCGCGGATGCACCCACACCAGCGAGCCTACAGAAAAATATCGGGCTGCTAGAGAACAATGTCACTGCGGTCTGATTTTTTTCTTTTTTAAACCGACTGGGCGCTCTTTCTTTTTCCCAGTCGGGCCCATCATGATCGATCAATACCAGTCTGGGGCACGGAAACAAAAGGAGGATCAGATGCGATTTGCAGGAAAAGTGGCGTTAGTCACCGGCGCGGGAAAAAACATTGGAGCCGCCATTGCCAGGGCTTTTGGGGCGGAAGGCGCCGCCGTGGCGGTGGTAGACATCGACAGTTCCTCAGCAGAGGAGACGGCGAGAAAAATAAAGGCCGACGGAGGATCAGCCTTTGCATGGACTTTGGATGTGGGAGATGCTTCGGCCGTTGCCGAAATTGTGAGTCAGGTGCAGAGGCACTTCGGCACAATCCACTCACTGGTCAACAACGCCGCCTTGGTAACCCGGACATCTGATACCATTACGACAATACTCGAAACATCCGAGGAGATATGGGATCAATTCTTTCGTGTTAACGTCAAGGGAGCCTTCTTGATGAGCCGGGAGGTGAGCCGCATCATGATCCGCAGCGAAGTGCGCGGCCGGATCGTCAACATCACATCCGTGGCTGCTGAGTCTGCGCGCATTGGGGCCGGTCATTATTGCTGTTCAAAAGCTGCGCTGGCCATGTTCACACGCGTGCTCGCTCTGGAGTTGGCTCCCCACGGGATCACCGTGAACGCTGTATCCCCTGGCTTTATTCAGGTTCCCCAATCAGGGCCCGTAACCGCTGCCAGAAAAGAATATATGGAAGCTTTTCTCAAGGGAGTACCGGTGAATCGGCACGGCCGCCCCGAGGATATCGCCCGGGCGGTACTGTTCCTGGCCGAGGAGGGGTCGGAGTACATCACTGGAGAAAGCATAAGAGTGGATGGGGGAGCCCTGGCTGGCCGCACCTTCCTGCCGAAGAGTGCTTGATATGCCAATGGAATTATCCACTTTGATCAGCAACATATTGATCAACGATAATACAATCAAATTGCCGCCGATAATAGATTGAAGGATGTTGTTGGGGTGGCCCGGACAATACATTGTCCTGGCCACCTCTCATGGAACCTGAATGCCATTAAGGTTTGGCCGGTATTGAATCACAGCTTTCGGTCTAATGGTTAAGCAATAAGAATTTAATAACAAGCAAAAGATTAATGTTTTATTTTGCTGACCTGATAGGATGATCCTATATGCCAATTAGATCAACCAAGGCTCTATGCTTAACCAATTATCATTTTGTAAATTAGCGCAAAAGGAATCAATAGAGAAACACGTCAATAGTAAAAAAAGCTTCAAGGGTAATTTGGGAAAAAATCAACTCCATCCCCTGAAAGGAGACATATCATGTCCTATGAATACTTACAGGAAGACGTCATTCCGGTGAAACTTTGCAAGGTGGTCGGGAGAATCGAGGAACGCGTGGTACAGTTGAGTGAAAAAGACGAAGAAAGGGCCATGCGTCTTCATCAGGAATCCATCGTCATTGATTTTCACAACCATTTAACGGTTCTTCCCGAGGACCCGAAAGACATCGAGACCTTAGCAAGGTCAGGGAGGCCTGCCACGGGATTTGAAGGGGTTAAGAATTCCGGGATGACCGCCTGTCTTCATGGCTTCGGGGGTTCCATGGGAAGACGCTCTTCACCAACCCCTTGGCAGTTTAACGATGTGATCTGGGATATGGGTATCCGGCAAGCGGACATGGATCATCATCAAGATGTGGTAATGAGGGGATATTCCGTAAAGGATATTCTGGAAGCCAAGAAAAGCGGCAAAACCGCTGTCATTCCCCATATAGAGAACGCCCAACTAATCGACAACGATCTGGACAGGCTGGATATGTTGTATGGTCTGGGGGTTCGATGCATGGGGCTCACGTACAACACCCGGACCACCATAGCCGACGGGTGTACGGAGAGGACCGATTGCGGGCTGAGCAGCTTTGGCTTTAAGGTTATCGAAAGGATGAACCGCCTGGGGATGCTGATCGATCTTTCCCACAGCTCTCACATTGCAACAAAAGAGACCATCGAGGCTTCTAAGGCTCCCTGCTGCTGTACACACACCTTTGCGCAGGGTGTATACAACAATCCAAGGGGCAAATCGGATGACCTGCTCAAGCTTCTGACAAAGCGCGGCGGCTTGATCGGGGTCGCTGCGGTTCCTAATCTTATCAGCAATAAAGAGGTCCAAACCGTCTTTGACGTCATCGATCACGTAGATTACCTTGTGAAGCTGGTTGGGATAGATCACGTGGCCATTGGAACAGACGCCATGTTTGGGGACCACGTGGGCCTTCACAAGTACGTCCGGGGGATCATGGATATGACGATTGCGCTCAAAGAATTACCGGCTACTCACGTCGAGTACATTGAGAACCCCGGTCAATTTCCTAATATAACCCGGGCACTGGTCGCCCGAGGGTACTCGGACGATGAGATCAAGAAGATCATCGGGGGAAATGTCTTGAGGCTTCTGGAGAAAACTATCGGTTAACAAGCACTGAGGCGGACGACATCTCCCCAATAGTTGTAAAAGAAAGTTCAGCGATTCTGTTCAGTTATCCTCCTGACAGAGAAGGGAAAGAACGTTTCATGCCCTCTTCAGGGCATCCAGGTTCATCTCTACCAGTTCCGAGGCATCCCTCAATCCATCCGAGACGCGGTTGGTCTGCTGCACCAGATATGCGAGCAGGGCGCGATAATCGGTGGAATTCGGGGGAAGAGTCGCCAGGTTTTTGCTCTCGTACAGGCATGGGATAGGGGTGTACAGAGCCGTGAACCCGTAATAATCGAAACCATACCTGTTTGCAATAGAGAAGTTGATAGGGTGCAGAATACGGCTCAGCTTCATTTGCACTCTGTTGGCGAGCAGCACCCTCTGGTTTTCCTTCCACGACGTTGCACCCTGGGTTTCTTCCCGGAGCTTTTGCAGACTTTCATCCAGGGCCTGGGCATCCCGGATGAACTGTCCGGCGTATCTCCGCGGCCTGGAAAGATCCAGCCGCCCGCCCACTGAGGAGGCAATGGCATCCAGCCTGTCCTTGAGTTCCCGGGCCACGCTGACATGATCGAAGGGGAGCACCGCCGTGTTGCAAAGGCGGACGACGTAAGCCACGTAAACCTTCATGGCTTTGAGCATCATTGGCACATCCATCTTGTCCAGGGTCATCTCGTCGCTGTGATGCCAGGGGGCGAGATTGGCCCCATGCCAGCTTTTGATCTGTTCGGGCATATACTCGGTTCGGCCAGAGACGGCCGGAACGCCGATGCCCATGAAAGACTGATCTCCCGTATGGGCCAGCCTTTTGCGCTGGGTCTCCTCACCCAGCACGCCCCGCTCTACGGACTTATGGAACCGAGCCATCTCTGTTGAGCTTGAAGCCGCGTAGAAACTGGTGTCCCTCATCCCAGGGGAATCCACGTTGATGTAGGCGATTCCGTTTCGGTCCAGATCGTCCCAATAAGTTTCCACGAACCAACTGGAACCGACCATGGTCCCCGTCTCGTGGCACGACCAGAACCCGATGCGGATGCTGCGCTTTAGCTCATGGCGGTGCAGGGCCAACGCCCGAACTATTTCGAGGACGGCAAAGTTGCCCGTAGCGTTGCAGGTCACACCACCGCCCCAGGAATCCATGTGGCCGCCCAGGATTACGAACTTATCCGGCTCCTCGCTCCCCTCCAGCAACCCCAATGTGTTTTGAGCCCGACGCCACTCCTCGGGAGATTCGGCCCGCAGCCACACCCTGACACGCCCTGTTCGGCACAAGCCCATCAGGTACTCGCCATCGGCACGCGAGATTGTGATGGATGGAATCCTGGGCATATCCGCGAGGGTGGCGGGCGTGGGATTCCCCCATGGGGGCTTGACCGATCCGTAAGCCAGCGTTTTGCAGTCGGAAGGCCCCCAGTTGATCATGATCTGGGCGATGGAGCCGTGCTCAGCGGCGATTCGCTGCTTTTCCTGGCGAGGAGGCGAATAGGACAATTCCGAAAGGGTGATCTTACCCTGCACGTCCTTGCCCTGGTAATCATCCACACCGCCGGACCCAATAAAAACAAGCTCTCCCTGTATGCCCGCAGGAGTGGTGTTGGTGATGTGCACGAAGGGGTTGCACTGGATCACCCGATTTTCCGGTTCAAGAACTATCAACTCGGCCGTACCCGTGAAGCCCACCAACGCATCGAACTCATGAACTTCCGCGGGGATGCCGTAGCCGATCATCTGATCCCTGAGATATTCGGCCATCCGTTTGCATTCTTCTGTACCGGCCATGCGGGTGGGGATCTCTCTGCTGATTTTCTGGATGTGCTTAAATGCCTCTTCTCCGGAAAGTTCCTGAACAATTTTCTTTTCTAGATCCATGATCAAACTCCTTTGGATATGTAAGAATATGTGATTGCTTTTCCGCCCTCAAGATAATCCGTGCACCGAAACTCCTTGTTGGAGCGTCTATTCTCCCCGGCCGATTCTCGACTGTGCCGTCCTATGTTGCTCAAAAGTGATATAAAGAAAAACTCCATGGGTTCATCAGGAAAACAATTGTCATATTCCCGCCTTGCTGTCAAGCTAATTGACCCCCCATAATACAGGGAATAAGAGGAGCATTGAGAGATATTCGGCTCTCCCTCATTGTGTTTCACGTAGATACAGTGTATGGGGATAATGCAAATAAAGCATGGATGTCCACGTATCGAGGAGCAGGAAGATTTGCGCCAGTGCGTGGAGAGTCTTCATGGATTGATTGATTGCGATAGCGAGATATATACTGGACTTACAGGGAGGCTGAGTGGATAGGGGACGCGGATTTCCACCTAGCCGCTCCCCATGGCGTCAAGCTTTCATCCCATTCAGGTTTCCAGGCGTGTCTTTCGCGGCGCCACGATCCAGACCAGGATGCAGGCCAGGCTGACGGAGCCGATTACCATTACGAATGGTATAGTGTAATATCCCGTTACATCGTACAGATGGCCTGCCAGCCAAGGGCCGAGTGCCCCGCCGCAGGTCATGGCCGTGGCGAATGTCCCATAGATGGAACCCACGCGTTTTCCATGAAATACATCTGCGGTGATTGATGGCATCAAAGAGCTGCGGAAGCCGTTGCCGAAACCGTAAAAGGACACAAAAAGAGCAAGTCGGATGTTATAGGACGGATCCTTAATGCTGAGCAAAAGGATGATGCCGGTGATCAAAAACGACACCCCCAGGGTATAGGAGCGTTCACGCCCAATGCGGTCTGACAGCGCGCCCCCGCAAAACACCCCCAGCGACTGCATAAGGCCTACGGAGGCAAAAATCATGGCCGCCATCGTTCTGCCGAACCCCGCATCCACCAGGTAAGCGATCTGATGCATATCTACCATATTGACCATCGCAACCAAGAAGAAGGCGAGAAAAAGCAACCAATACCTGGAGGTGCGAATAGCGCTTCTCACCGTCCAAGACTCCATGCTGTCAGCTGTGGATGAAGGCCCATCCCGTTCAGCATCCCTTGGATCTCCGTTGTAGCGTGTTTCTCCATCAGGCGCCAGGCCCATGTCCTCAGGTCGAAGGCGCTGAAAAAAAGCGTTCAGAGGGAAGAGCACTAAAAATATAACCAGCGCGATTAGCGAACATCCGTCCCGCCAGCCTAATTGGGTGAGACTCATCTGCACCATCGGAATAAGAATGACAGAGCCGATACCGATGCCGGAGCCCGCCAATCCCATAGCGGTTCCCCTCCTCTTTATGAACCAGTTGGAAAGAATCGCCATGTGCGGGGTCATGGCGATCATGATTCTCCCGACAGCCATGACGAGTCCATAAAACAGGTAGAAGTGCCAGAGTTCGTTAAGCCCGCCAAGTCGCCACATACCGAAGGCCATGATGGCAGCCCCGGTGGGAAGCAGGATCCTGGGACCGTACCTGTCCACCAAGGCCCCGACCATCGGGAGTCCCACGCCGGCCACCAGCATATGCAGCATAAAGGCGCCGCTAATGGCTCCTCTTTTCCAGCCGAACTCTTCAAGGATGGCCACCAGAAAGACTGCAAAAGATGCTCGTGATCCGTAGCCCACCGCAAGGGTAATAAAGGATACCCCCACGATAATCCATCCGTAAAAAGGAGGATTTTTCGCTCGTTTCGCGGTTTTTTCGGCCATCGTGACCTCGACTTTCATAAACTCGTTTCCATCCGGAAACTATAATTTAATGGAATGAGCAGTTGAGTTTTTCTAACATCATGCCGAACAACAAAGTGGCCAGGGAACTGGGGGCCATATCCGACATTATTGATGCCAATCCCCAGATCATGAAGGCGATTTACAAGGATATTGCGGGAGGGAAAAGATCTGATACGGGCCGTGAGGGCATGACGGCTGAGCAGGTTCTGCGCTGCGCCGTTTTGAAGCAGTACAGGAATTTGACTTACGAGGAGTTGGCCTTTCATCTTCAGGACTC
>JAFDED010000145.1 GCA_019310535.1 Deltaproteobacteria bacterium | reverse complement strand
TTTTGTTCAAACGTTTTGAGTCCAGCATCTACGCTTTCAGGGAGACGGTAAACAGACTCCTGCGGATTCATCATTCCTTCCTTTTGGCCCTTGACCAGGGCATCGTCCCCGCGGGCATGGAGGCGCAGACCATCCTCTACGAGTCCGATTACTCAGAGGAAACAGATCTTCTGGACGAACTCAGGAGGGTATCCGAAAGATATAGCGCTGCGGACTTTGATATCGAACCAATGCGGGATCATATCCAACACGACATCGAGATGCTCAACAAAATCATGAGGTTGGTCGAACCTATCACCCCGAATAAGGATGCCAAGCTCCAGACATTAAAAAAACGATTGTCCGAATCGCCTCTGAAGAACGGCAAGCGCCTGATCTTCACCCAGTATGCCGACACTGCTCGCTACCTGTATGAGAACCTGAACCCGGATGGCAGAAGAGATGACATAGACGTAATTTACAGCGGCGATAAGAGCAAAGCCCGTGTGGTGGGCCGGTTTGCTCCCAGGGCAAATCCTGAGTACAAGTTTCAGCGAGGCGAATCAGAACTCTTCACGCTGGTCGCCACCGATGTCCTGGCGGAAGGATTGAATCTTCAGGACTGCAACATGATCATTAATTACGACCTCCATTGGAACCCGGTGCGACTCATCCAGCGTTTCGGTCGAATTGATCGGATCGGTTCTGAACATGATGCAGTTTACGGTTTCAACTTTTTGCCGGAGACCGGTATTGAACGGAATCTCGGGTTACGTCAGAAACTCCGCCGCCGCATACAGGAAATTCATGAAACCATCGGAGAGGATTCGGCCATTCTCGACCTTACGGAGCGGATAAACGAAGAGGCCATGTACGCCATCTACGAGAAAAAAGGCAGCCATTTGGGTTTATTCGAAGAGGAAGAAGATGAGTTTCTGGATCTCAATGAGGCCGAGGAGATTTTAAGACAACTCAGGAATGAGAATCCCGGCGAATATGAACGGGTCGCCAACCTGCGGGACGGTATTCGCACGGCGAGGCTCTCCTCTCAGAAAGGAATGTATGTGTTCTGCCAGGCGGGGCGGTATCAGCAGTTGTTCCTGCTGGATGAAAAGGGCGGTATAGTGTCAAGGGAAATACCTCGCATTCTTGGCGCCATCAGGTGCGCGCCGGACCTGCCCGGTACGGAATTACCACCCGGCTATAACCCTGCTGTGATGCGTGTGAAGCGATTGTTTGCGGAAGAAGTGAAGCACCGCAAGGCTGAGCGCACATATACACTTTCCCTCACCCAGGGTCAACGATATATATTGCGTGAGATGCGCATCCTCTTTGAAACAACCTCTGATGAAGATGTCAAAGCTCAAATAAACCTTCTGGAAAAAGCCTTTCGAGGGCCGGTTACCACGGCCGTCAACCGGGAGTTAAACCTTCTGCGCCGCAGCGGTGTTTCAGGAGATTCGTTGTTCAAAACAGTAGTACGTATCTATCACCAGCATAACATGCGGGAATGGCTGGATCATAAAATCATTCAAGCTGAAGACCACCCGATTCCGAAAATCGTGTGCAGTGAATTGATGCTGTAAAATTGCATCGGGGAATGACAATACATTCAGGGCCGCATTTTACCATTACTCTCCATAAACTCCACCAGCCGATCAGCCAGGATTCGCTTGCCTGCGCCGGTGATGTGCTCAGCGTTGCGAAAGTCCATGAAATATCGAGGCCCCAGCAAGTCATGGCAGTCAATCACCTCCCATCCCCTCTGGCAAAGCCACCGGGAAATACCCCTGACGCTCGATTCCACATATTGGAGCTCGGCCGGTCCCAGCAGCCGGCCTATGGCATGCATCGGCAGAGGCGTGATGTAGAAGATCACGCGGTGGCCCTCGCGCTTGAGCACAACTCCGGTGGCGTGCAGCATATCCAGGTTGGGATGATTTGCAATATCAACCCTGTAATATGCCCTGAACATTTCCTCCGCGCTGATCCGGCGCCCGCGGGGCGGCCAGAGGATGCGCCCGGCCTGAGCCGCCTCGCCCGTGCCGTCTGCTGAAATTTTCCGGGGGACCCATGCGGCGGCCTTCCAGAAACGGGGCCGCGTCACCACCAGATTCGCCCGGACGAACTCTTTCCAGCCCCGCAGCCACATCCCGAGCAATCCCTCCGCTATCTGATAGTCCAGGAAGTGGAACAGGAGAGCGCCTGTATTGAATTCTTCCTCCAACAGGGGTAAGGACACACGGTGGAAAAAGTTTCGGGCCACAACAAAGCCCGAGACCTCGGGAAACTGCCATCTCCTGTTGGCATGCCAGGTGAAAGAAAAGGAGCGAAGGTTGACCTCAATGAACACCGCCCTTGTCCTCGCACCGGAGGCGATGAGCATGTTGGCCAGAGAGTAATGCTCGAAGCCCTTGAACCCTCCATGGTATCCGCCTATGACGGGAACCCGGGGTCCTTTCCCGGCTCCCCGGTTGATACGGGCCTCAATGAGCCGGGGCAGTGAGCGTTGCTCCGGATCTCCGGGCTTGGCGAAAAATATCACGGAAGAACCCAGAACTGCCAAGACTCCACGTTCCTGCCGATAAAAGTTGCGGAGTTGTTCACGA
This sequence comes from Deltaproteobacteria bacterium, assembly GCA_019310535.1. Classification (GTDB taxonomy): domain Bacteria; phylum Desulfobacterota; class JAFDED01; order JAFDED01; family JAFDED01; genus JAFDED01. The sequence goes on along the minus strand of JAFDED010000145.1, from coordinate 4,454 downwards.
AACTCGATCATCACCGGAATGGCCCGGGCGCCCCTGGAACCCATCGCCAAAAGCGATGGAATATCGACAACGACAAGCGGCGCAACCAGCGCCAGCGCCAGCGCTCCGACAAAACCCATCGCCACCCTTCTCATCTCGTTTTTCCTGTGCATCAAAGACCTTCAACCCAAATGATGCGAGGAATGAAATCCGCTTTCACCCGATCTCCATGTTTTCGCCTCTGGACCTGGAAGAAACATGACACCTGTATCAAAGTCATCCAATGCATTGTCAATTATTCAGGGCTAAAACTGGAAATATATGAAGCGCTCCGTGTCCTGGCTGAACAAGTAGAGCAGCAACATCAGCCCGGCGTAGCCCACTCCCTGAAGCCACCCGCGAACCTGGTGCCACTGCTCGTGGAACGGAAGGCGGGCGCCCGCTGCATGGATAATAAAGCAGAATACCACGGCCATGGCCTGAAAGAAGGGAAACGGCGCGGCTACGTCCCATTTGATGAGTCCGCCGACGTACTGCCGGAAAATGGCGGGACTCGGTGATCGAAAAATCAGCCACCCCAGAAGCACCAGGTGAAAGGTCAGGGCAGCGGAAAGAATCGTTCCCGCACGCCTGAGGTCGAGCGCGCTGAAAAATTTCCCGCGAATGCGGCTGTACTGGCGGTAAAGAACCAGGAGCAGACCGTGGTAAATGCCCCATAAAACAAACATCCAACCGGCCCCGTGCCACAGGCCGCACAGCGCCATGGTGAGCACAAGGTTCGCGCTCATACGGCTCTCCGAGCAGCGCGATCCTCCAAGAGGGATGTAGACGTAATCCCGGAACCATGTGGACAGGGTGATGTGCCAGCGCCGCCAGAAATCCCGAATATTAAACGCCAGGTATGGGTGGTCGAAATTTTTGGTCAATCGGAATCCCAACATCCAGGCAATCCCGATGGCCATGTCGGTGTATCCGGAAAAGTCGAAATAAATCTGGAATGCGTACGCGTACAGGCCTACCCAAAGCGCCTGGGCGCCGTAGAGCTGAGGCTGAGCGAAAAGCGGGTCCGCCAATCCACCCAGAGGGTCGGCCAGCAGCATCTTCTTGATCAGCCCGACGGCGAAGCAACCCAATCCATAGCGAAACGCCTCCGCCCGCAGCCGCCTTGGCTCGTCAAGCTGGGGTAGCATCTGGTGGCTCCGCAGAATAGGCCCGGCGATCAACTGCGGGAAGAAGGAAATGAAAAGGGCGAAGTCCAGTACCCTGCGGCAGGCCGGTGTCCGACCCTTCCAGACATCAATAAGGTAACTCAAGGCCTGGAAAACATAGAACGATATTCCGATGGGCAGCGCAATCTCCACGAAAGGAGAGGAGGAGGGAAACCCCAGCCAGTCAAAGAAATCAGCGGCATTCCGAAGAGCAAAGCTCGAATACTTGAAATGGGCTAAGAGCAGGATATTGCCCAGGATGGCTGCCGTAAAGATGAGAAGCTTTTTCCTCGGCGAGGAGGCTTTCTCAATCCCGATGGCACAAAAAAAGCTGATGAGTATACAGGCAAGAAGGATCCATCCATGCTCGACTCTCCAAGCCATATAAAAAATAAGGCTGGCCGCCAGCAGGATGAGTTTCCGCAAAGGCCAGTATCGTCGCTCCTGGCCGGCCAGGCCATATGCAAGCAGGACGACGGCGAAAAACACAGCAAATGTCGGGGTATGGAACAGCATGAAGGTCGAGTTTTCAGCCTCCCGGGGAGGCTTGATACATCTCAACCACTGGCTGCGGTGGGCACCCGGTCAATGGGCTTCATGCAAACCGCATGCGGTCCGTGGCCTCAGGTGCCCTCGGGCGTGAGCCGTTGTTAACCGCAGACGGGCGGCCTTTGTTGGCTCCAATCCGTGGCGGCCTCATACGCGCGGGCCACGCGGATGGCCACATCATCGCGGTAGTGCGGCGCCATAACCTGGAGGCCGATGGGAATCCCGTAGCCGGAAAATCCGCACGGCACCGATACGGCGGGGAGTCCGATAAAAGCCGCAGGTCCCGTGTAAATCGCAAATTCCACGCCTTTCGCTTCCTCGAATTTCGGGGCAGGCTCTTTGGTGGTGGGCGACACCAGAACATCCACCCTGCTGAAAAGCTCATGAAACTTCTTGATCCCCCAGGCACGCACCCGAAGACAATGAATGTAGTCCCGGGCCGGGATCAGGAACCCCGCCAGCATACTGTTGCGCACGTCTTCCCCGTAATCCTCAAACCTCTCCCGAATCCAATGCTCGTGGAATGAGGCGGCCTCGCAGATGGAAACCACCCGTCCGGCTGCGAAGATTTTATCCATATAGGGAAACTCCACCTCCTGCACTTCGCACCCCAGTTCCATCAACGCATCCAGCGCCCGCCGAAACACGGACCCCACCTCTTCGTCGCAATGGGCGTCCCACCATCCCTTGACCAGGCCCACTCTTGTCCCCTTCACACTGACTTCCTGCGGGGGGACAATATCTTTGGGCAGGATGCCCCCGCTGGGCGCGGCCGGGTCTAACATGGCGGACAACATGGTGGCGGCATCGACCACCGTCCTGGCCATCGGACCCACATGGTCCAGGGACCACGAGAGGGGGGTTACACCCTGACGGGAGACCCGGTCGTATGTGGGCTTGATGCCCACAATGCCGCATCTGGCCGCCGGTTTCCGCACAGATCCCATGGTGTCCGTGCCCAGGGCGCCCGCGCACAGGCATGCCGCCGCTGCGGCGCCCGAGCCGCCGCTGGATCCGCCGGGGATTCGCGATTTCGTGGGATCCCACGGATTGTAACAGCGGCCGTAATGGGGATTGTCGGTGGTGCTGCCTCTGGCAAACTCGTGCAGGTTGGCTTTGCCGATGAGCACACATCCCGCCTCGCGAAGCTGTGCCCATACCTGAGCATCTTCACCGGGGACGCTGTGGGCCAATATCTTTGATCCCGAGGTAGTCCTCACGCCGGCCGTATCTATTATGTCCTTGAGGGCAACGGGTATTCCATGGAGTTCTCCGCGGTAGCGGCCGTCCATGATTTCCCTCTCCGCGGCCCTGGCCTGCTCCAGTGCCAGTTCGCCGGTGACGGTTATGAAGGAATTAAGATCGCTATCCTTCCTTTCAATGGCCTCAAGGTAAGCCTTGACCAGATCAACCGGGGAGATCTCCCGTGAGCGTATCTTTTCGGACGCCTCAATCAGCGTCCATCGCACCATCTCTTTATCTGACATTTCGCCTGCTCCTTTTCGCCGCCGCATGGAACCGTCAGCGGTTGGTCGGTGTTCACCAGTGCTTGGGACAAAAAACGTGGGCCGGGTCCTGATCTTTTACGTCGACCTCCCGGGCTTCTTGTATATAATTTTGCCATCGTTGGTACATGGGAAGGAGTTGTTTGATCAACTCATCTTCAAGGGACAGCCCGGCATTTTTCAACGCTTCTTGAAGCCGCTCTTCTGGATTCATGATTTTCCTCCACCTCACGATTGGTTACGATGTTTTCTTAATTTTGTTTCAGCGCTTTAGGGTTACTATCAAAAAAGTCTCAGGCGACCAACAATCCTATTTCTTTAATTGCATCATAAGCTTTCTGTATCAATTCTTCATCGAATTTGTCTTTTTTCGCCTCTTTAAACCTGCGAACAACACGCTTCTTCAAGGGCGCATCTGATCGCTTGATAATCCGCTGTTCCCTGTGGAGAAAATGGAGGGTGGAGATAAACTCCATTGCAAATATCAGTTCGATCAGCCGTTGTTTTGTTTCAACTTCAATCATCTGTCGTGAGAAGCATCGCCCGACATTTCCCGCAGCTTACTATCCAGAATTGCCAGATTCACCACGTCGTCCCGATTGTACAGAAGCAGAAGGCAGAGCGCTTCCTCGTTCCTTTGGGTGCGGTAGACCTCCCAGAGCCGCATAGTATCCCAGCCGTCCATTCCCGCGCTGTCCCTGTGGATGCCCAGTACTTCCTCGATCCGCTTTAATCCACCGCGCAACCCCTGCCGCCGGCAATCCAGCATCAGATCGCAATGCAGCCAGAGCATCGCCACATCGAGGCCGGTGTGCCGGCGGATCACGGGAAGATCGAACCGGCTTCCGTTAAAAGTGCAAACCCTCTCCGCGGCATCCAGGGCACGGACGAGATTGGTGCGGTGAATCTCGTCGCCCACCAACTGGACCAGTTCATCGGGCGGGTAATAGATGCCGACCACCGTGATCTCCCCGTGGAAGGAGGTCTCGATGTCCAGGTATGCGGTAGGTAACTTGTTTGTCAACACGTCAGCATTATCGTAAGTACAATGTTCGTCATCATACTCGCAAAAGCCCCAAAATGTCCCACTCCATCGGCAGCCGGAGGACCTTCCCGTCTTTTTTCCGAAAAAGGAGGTAGCCGTTGGCCAGAACGAACCGAAAAAGGTCCCGGGTGATTTCCACGTCCTTCCGGCAGTATTGCTCTATCAGGT
>JAFDED010000144.1 GCA_019310535.1 Deltaproteobacteria bacterium | reverse complement strand
TTTTTCGCAATTTCACTCTTTCTTTCAGCGACCGTGACCGGCGCTGATCCAGCTCATTGCGACCATCCCTGTCTGTTTTCGGTTCCGCGAAGTATTCCCGTGTAAATAGCGTTACCAGGTTTTCCAAGGCCCATTTGCGGTTGTCCAGTGCGTTCATAAGCGCTTGCAACGTATCGACCGTGTGCTTGGCATCATGCACAGCCTTACGCGCCTGACGCACTTTGCTGTTTTGTTCGACGGCCGCTTTGGTAGAGTCCACCGTCGCCTTTGCCAAACCATAGTTGCCGGGATTATTTGTCACATCCAAATATATCTCAGCAGATATCACGTCCAGGGATGCCTTGGCTCGTTCCAAAGCATCCTTGGCGTCCGCCAGCTCTCTACCGTGTGTCAAAACGAGCTGCGGCTGCTCTCGCCAATGGCGGTCCAACAGGTTTAGATCAAGATCAAATATATCATAGCTATCCGGTTTCATCAGCGGTCTCCTATGTATTATAGCCGACCGACAGAATTACTTTGTGCTCCTGACGGCGTCATAACAAGCGGCAGCTAGCCCGGCTGCCCCGCTGTAGAAAAAATTATCTCCAAATATTTCAATCACCAGAAATGCCTGATTAGCATTTCTGCCACCTTTCAGTAGCGAGGTACGAGCACACGCCAAAATCAATCGGCGGATTCTTTCGGGTTCGTCTTCCACCTCGCGCAGAATTGCGGCAACCTTCGACCACTTTTCCCGTCTGATGATAGCCAAAAAAATCTCTATTGCCTGCGTTTGTGCTTTGTCCGGCACAATAGCGTCAAGCTGGTCTTGTTCCGGCAGCCCTCTGATTTGATCCAAGATTACCAGGGCCTTTCTGCCGTTCCCATCGGCGGTTTGTATTAATTTCTCCATGACAGCTTTCGACAGGGTAACGTTTTCTTTGGTAGCCACACGATGGATAATAGCTTCCAAGGCAGCACTGTTGAGGCTATTAAGAGAGATCTCCGTACAGCGGCTTCGGACGGTTCGCAGCAGCTTATCGGGGTTGGTTGTTGCAAGTATAAACCACACGTGGTCAGGTGTATCTTCCAGCAATTTAAGCATGGCGTTTTGAGCGGCGTCGGTGATTTTGTGTGCTTCATCAATCAGCCAGATGCGGCTAGTCCCGTTGAGCGGTGCCTGCCCCACGCGGCGGCGGATGTCCCGCACCGTATCGATGCCTGTCAGATCACTACAGTTGACTTCCGTAAAGTCCACTTTGCTGCATCCCAGGTATTTTCGCAGGATGCGGGCAATGGTGGTTTTGCCCGTCCCACTAGGGCCGGACAGCAAAAGTGTATGCGGAACGCGATTCTCTTGGACCATTACCTCTAGTGCGGCAACCGCTTGCGGCTGCCCCATGATTTGAGACAATTTACGAGGTCGATATTTCTTGTACAATTCCGTGGTCATGAGATGGTCTCCTTGTCAATCCATGCTCCACCTAAGGGAGCGGCTTCGGCTTCCACTTTTAGTGGTACAATGATCCAAGGCCATGCTTTCGGCAATTCCTGCGTCATTATCTTGTTGCTCTTGGCCAGATATGCCTCTCGTTCTGACTTGGCTACGTCGGCAACAATACTGTCATGGATCTGCCCGACTATTTTTGTTTTCATTCTCTTCTTTTTCAGCCAACGGTTGAGTCGGATCAATGCCCAGAGTAAACAGTGGAACGCAGGGCCTTGGATACGATAATTGATTACGTCGTTACGATTATAGAGCCCGGAAATGCGGAATCCCGTTATCAAATCGAAGTATCCTCGTTGCTGGTAGTCCATCCACCACTGTTCGCGGCGTTCATTATAAACGCGAAACCGCTCATTCCAAAACCAATCTTCTACTCGCTGAACGTGGCGTTCGAATGTGCCGCTTGCAGGACGCCCCCCCGACTGGCAGGAGCCAAGGGTTCGTATCCCTTTGGTTGCCAAGTGCTTTTTCAGCGGCGTCCCATCAGCCAGCGTTAGTTTCTGTGAGCCAATGTTTTGCCAGATAAGAGCGGCACAATGCTTATACCAATCGCCGTAGAATTGTGCAAACACGAAGTTGCCTTTTGCACAGTCGCGGGCTTGTTTAGTCACTTCTGATTGCTCGCATTGGAATAGTTCCGCTGCTATATCGCGGTGCATATCCGTAGTGGGATCTCGCATGTATCGCAGCAGTTCCGGGTCTTTGTTGAGACAAGCACTGATACAAACCTCGATCTTGCTGAAGTCGCTCTCGATGAGATAGTGATTAGGACGGGCTATAAAACAGCTTCTGACCAATCTGGCAATCCAAGGATTGTGCCGAGGCATGTTTTGAAAGTTGGGCGAGTCGCTGCTGCTACGATAACTACGCACGAGATGCAGATTGAAAGAAGGGTGCAGGTAGCCGTTATGCGTCTCCTGCTGAATGCCTAATAGATAGGTGGCACGTGCTTTTTCCAGTCGTTCGCAACTCAGATAACGTTTTACGAATGGATGATCGACTAGAGATAGCGTATGAGCATCCGTTCTATACCGTCCGCCTTTTGTCCTAGTGTCGTTGGGTCCAATAGATAGGGGGTGTGGAATGCCCATTTGTTTGAACAATACAGTACCAAGTTGTGATCGGCTGCGCATGTTAGCTTTGTGCTTGTAGGTCTTTTCCCAAACTTGCCAAACCTCGCTTTGTTTCAATTGTTCTCGGATATTCGAGATTTTGCGGGATACCCGGTCGATGTTCGCCTGTAATCGTCGTCCGTCAATTCGAATGCCAGCTGCTTCAACGTCGGCTAGCGCGGCAGCCCCCTGATGCAATAGAAGGCATCCCTCGGCCTTGGTTGCGTAATAGGTGGACATCACAGTTCTTTCATCTGCAAACGGGCTAGCTCCCAAGCCACGATAGCATCCATCCCATTGTATTGTAGCAGATCCCTCAATTCGAGCCTATCCATTTTATTGAGCCCATCCGGTCCGGACTCTTTGTACTTGCCAACATGACTATCGTAATCGCCAATGCCAAGTCGCGCAAACGCCTGAAACTTTAGAGAACACACGCCCTGCCGGTTGTCCAGACAATGAGCGGTCAGCATCGAGCACCACCGCCAATTTCGGACGGGTCCTCCGGCATGTAATCTAGCCCACCGCTCTTCAAACTTCATATTATGATTTGTCTTTGGGATATCGCTTTGCAATAAAGCCTTTGTAGCAGAAACAGCGCGGCCGACCCAAGGAAACGCGACGGTCATATACCCATTGGATATCCCGCAGCTTAGTATGCGCGCTTGCGGATGTTCCGGCTTGAGGCAGTTAGTTTCAAAATCGAAAGCAATTAGCTTGCCTTGCCCAGCAATATGGTCAACGGCTTCAGCAGCCTCATTCGGATCAATAATGGTGCGCACAGATGGATTATATATATGTGCTTTTTCAAATGGGCGTTTTGCTTTGGCAGCGCTGACGGCTGTTTCTAAATGCTGTTGCATTAAGACTTCCAGTGCCGGAGCTTCCATCCTGAGAAGATAACTAGGGTGCCACGTCGGGATGATCCAGCAGTTGAACTGACGACATGGGATGCGCCACCCGGTCCACCTGCCGATGGGGCCAACATCGCTTTTCCACAGCCATCCTATCAGACTGGCAACTGCCGACTCGCCCAAAAGGATGATTACCTTCGGTTTGTAATTGTGAATGGCCTTTAATACGGTTGGCCCGCATGCTTCAATCTGTTTAGGCAGCGGTTTGACATTTTGATCCCTGTTCCCGATAGGCCTGCAACAAACCGCGTTCGTTTTCCAACAGTCGTCGTCCAGGCTGATATTCAGTTGGTTCAACAGTCTGCGCAAGCGTTTCCCTGCGGCCCCGATCAGCTGTGTGCCTTCATGATCTTCCTGGCTGCCTGGAGCTTCGGCAATGACTAAGATGCCTTTTTTTCCTTTGCCGGATGGTGGCATTTTCGGTGATACGCACCGCTTGAACAATCCGCACATGCCGCATTGAGGCAGTCGTTGGTACTGCCTGGCTGTGACAGAGGTACTGATTTGTTGTCTCGTAAAAAATTGCCTGCCCATCTTGCTTTGGTTATCCCAGCGTTGTTAGGATTCCACTTTGCTGACGCATGTAATCAGCCTGAGATTGCCAGCCTGGAAAATGAGGTGGTTTTCGGCAACCCAACAACGGGTACTTTTTTCCACGAGCTGCTTGAGAAGAAGGGGGGGGACCATGAACGCCAAGGGCGGCCCATCGTATCCCTTCCGAAGCTTGCGCGTCTCGGAATACCAACCGTCAACTCCCTCTCCCCGAACGATTAACTTCTTGTCACGTATCTTTATTTCGATTCTATCGTCGTCAGGCTTGCTTGCTGAAAAAATGCGTGCTATATCCGCCGCTTGGCCCAGCTTGTCCGGAAGGCTTATCCGCTTACCTTCGATTTTCAGTATGTCCGCCGTATCAAAGTATTTCTCTATATACTTCCGGCATGATAGACAGAGTGACTTATTTCGATCTTCCTGCGGCACTAAGAAATGCACCCAACTTTCGGTTTCGGCAAACTCGGAAGCGGATACATCACCGATAGACGCAATAGCCTCTCGCCGAATGAGACACTGCTGCTCGAATCCCGTATCCAGTTCGTAGTAAGCCAGCTGGGTATTGTTACACGCTTCAACTGCATCCGGGCGAATGTGAACGCAAGTCAGCGCAAAATCTCCCTCATTCTTGCTGGCGGTCTGCTGGCATAGTCCGACAGCTTCGCAAAATCCTTCACCTAACGGACGCCATGCCTCTTTGTTTGGCCGCTCGTTCTCGAATTGTTCAAGCGGCAAAATGATTTCCTGTTCAGAGCGGATAGCGGCGCGGCGATTTTCGCCTCGCACTTGCAAAGTATTATCCACTATCTCTAGAGTAATTTCGTCTTCCGGAATCTTTTCCAACAGAGTTAAAAGGGGCTTGGCTTGTACGGCCCCTTGAACGTCGGCATCACAGGGTATCGTGCAAGCAAGCTCATCGTTGAACGTCGTAATGCGCCCGTTGGCGAAGACGTAACAATTGGATTGTTCTATCGCTTGCTTTTCAGACAGCCCCGGCTGCACGGCCTGAAGGTCTCGGAGCAGCTCTTTCCGATCTATTTTAGGCATGATAGTCTCCTACGTAATATATAGAGCGCCTGGATGGGCACACATTTGCCCATCCAGGCCGGACGATCCTATGTGGTCGGCACAATCTTCCCGTTCTTCGTGGTCAGCAGCCCCAAGAACGTCATCAAGCGCACGGTCTTTTGCGTTTCTGCAAACTGACGAACAATGTTTTGCTTCGGATATTCGTTGTCAGCAGCTTTGGCTAGTTCCTCGAAAGTCATTCCTTCCGGCGCGCTCATGATGATCTTGGCGGCCAACTCGTAACGAGTTAAACGCTTTACCTTTGCTTTTGTCCTGGGCCGTTTTTTCGTTGCTGCTTCCGTCTGTGTTTCCTCCGTTGGTTGTGTTTCCTCCGTTGGTTGTGCTTCCTCCGTTGGTTGTGCTTCCTCCCCAGTGATTTCGATAGGGGATTCTGCATCAATCGCGTTCAAAACGTCCGTTACAATCGCGTCTTGATCGTCCGTCAGTTCCGGTTCTTCCTCTGCCTGTTCGATGATTGTAGGCAGCAGATAAACCTTTCTGAGCAGTTTTGTACGCGACCAACTGTCCGCATCCTTATAGCCCAGGGCCTCCATCAGCCCAACAACCTCATCTCGTTCCAGTTTCAGCGCCATGACCGGTCTCCTTTCTTTCTTTATTATAGCCTATACAACTATTTACCCTTGCGGCATGCCGCCGCTTTAGGGTTTCCTTCTACAAACGCCGGAACGTTCCGGTGTGCTCCTATCATATTATAAAACATCTTGCTAAATAACAAACAAAAAAACGCTTACCAACAGCTTATCACGGCAGGATTGGCCAGGTCCAGACAGCCTGCCACGTGACAGCATCGTCGCTCCGAGTAACGTGTATCGCGGCGCACTACCCAGTTGAGTCGGCTGATGCCCAAGTCCTGCTCTTCCGGTGATTGATTGATGCCCAGCATCCCGGTACAGTGGGCCAACTTGCGCTTATCTTCACTAAAATTAGCCCGTGTAATGAGGCGCTTTGAGTAGGCTGCGGCGTCGGTTTGGCTGGCGGTAACTACCAAGCAATGTAATTCCTGGCTCAGGGCCCGCAAGCGCTTCCACGTATCGTTTTGCTGGTGTCGGAACTCCAGGCGTTGCAGGTCCGGGGCCAGAATATCCGCGTAATCGATAATAACAACGTCAGGCACCCACCCGTCGTTTGCCCACTGCTCCAATATGGCGCGAATGCCGGTTACGTTAATCGTACTGTTAGGGTAGCATACCAACTTCCAGCGAGTCTCCCCGGATCGGACCCTCTTTCGCATCAAATCTTGTGCAGCTTTCCATGCCCGTTGCCATCGTAGCGGTGTAGAAAACGTTCGGGGCTCCAGATCCACTTGGGCTACTTGCTCACTTTCCAGACGGCGAATTGCCACGGGATATTGAATCGTGCACGCTTCCAAGGGATGTTTGGCAATCCGACAGGCCAAGCGCCTGAGAAGCTGCTGCTGGCTTTGGTCGCCTGCCTCGATGTATGCAACCCGGCGTCGTTGGCAGATAGCGCGAAATGCAATTTCTCCCAGCCAGAATGATTTTCCGCGCTTATCGGGTGCCATGATACCAACCAGCGCCTCCCGCTCCAAGGCGTTGCCCAAAAGTTGGCCGAGAGCGCCCGGGAATACAACCAAAGGCTCGGTCTTCGTTGCGAATGCGTCCCGTAGCGCTTCGGCGTCGCCTAATACATCTATTCCACTGCGTGATCCAAGGGACGGCTCCTGCCATGTTCGGACCCGTTCGGCTGCTTTGTCCGCCTGACCGGCCAGACAGTCCGCTTGTATATCTTCGGCAAGTTGCTCCAGCTGGACGTGTGCGAAATATCCCTTTGCAAGATCAAGAATAAAACCGGGATTGATCTCTTGCGCAGCGACGGTTATGGCGTTTGAAATATTTACAACACCATCCGGCCACCAAATTGGCCCACTGCGTACGAAATAATTTTTCACCACCGGACCATATACCGGCTATCCTCGCCAACACGGTTCGGTCTACAATCATCGCGGTGATAATCTGCCGCTCGGAAGTCGCGTCCCATTGCTCAATCTTCACCAAGGGCCTCCAGTAGTTCGTCCCATAGCTCCGGGCTATGGCCCCATATATCAGCCCACTGACGCCCTATATTCCCCCACCACGGATGTCTTACCGACCATGTGTAATGTTTGAGATCCCCGGAAAAATCCCGTCTCCACGCTACGCGCTTTCGCACTTCTTCAAACCAATCGACTATAGCGGCGTGCGGCGTAGGAAGTATATCCAACAGCCATATTCGATAGGCATGTATGCGGCTATCGACTAATGTTGCGCGGCGCAAGTGTTGCATCCATCGCTGATAGGCATACAAACTAGCGTCCACAGCCGCGCGGGCAGTTCGTTTACCACCTCTTGGCCATCGCTGGTTAACGATCTCCTCCGTGACCGCGGCTGTGGACGGATGCTCTTGGTTCGGGAACAGTTTTTCCTGACCCACCGTTCCGAACATAGTGTTACGCAGCTTCCTCGATTACCCATTTAGTAACAACAAACGTTCCGAACGGTCCTTTGCATGCCGGGCGAAAGTCGCCTAGTCCGATCCGTTTGCCCGCGTCATCGAGGATTTGACGCAAAAGCTTGACAGGAATGACTTCCGTATCCAACACTATTGTAAAACTAAGCTCCCAATCGTCAAAGCATGGGCGATGACAAAGGATTCGTCCGCCGGTTGAAGGAATGCGAACGGCCCGCGTATCGACTCTCCAGCCGTTCTTGGATTTGATCGGGATCTCGATGCCCTCGATCTTGGCGGCGGCCGGAATCTGACTGGTTTTCTGAGTCGTGACCTTGGTTTTGCCGACTTTGTGGAAGATTCCACCGTCGATGATGCACCGAAGCACGTTCGGCTGTGGAATCATCGGCTTGCCCTTAAGACCGAGGTATAACCGCGATTCCGCCTGTTCATACGGCTCACCGTCATCCGCCCGCATCCCTCGCGTTCCTTCCGTTGCCGCTTGGGCTTTCGCGTCTGTAAATTTGTTACAGATCAGCGGCGTCACTCCCTGGATCGTGACTTGGATTCGTTGCAACATGTTACGGTCTCCTCACTGAAAAAGCCTTGCATTGCCTCGCCAAACAAACGTTAGTTCAGCCTAGCCATGCCTCGTATATTATTATATCCAACCCCTCAAAAAACCTTGCCTTGCCATGCATTGCGTTGTTTTGCTTAGCCATGCCATGCTATGCCTCGCTTTGCTGCGCCGTGCCCTGTTGTGCCTCGTATATTATTATATCCAACCCCTCAAAAAAACCTTGCCTTGCCGTGCATTGCACTGCCCCGCCCAGCCAAGCCAGGCCGTGCCCTGCCGAGCCAGGCCCAGCCGAGCCCAGCCGCGTATATTGTTTTGTCCGTCCCCTCAAAAAACCTTGCCTTGCCGCGCGTTGCATCGCCCTGCCTTGCCGCGCCGAGCCGTGCCGAACCCAGCCGAGCTCTGCCTTGCCGCGCCCAGCCTTGCCGAGCCGCGCCATGTTAATATTTTCTTCATCCCCTCGAAAAAACCTTGCCTTGCCGCGCTTTGCAGCGCCCTGCCCGGCCTGGCCATGCCTAGCCGGGCCCAGCCCAGCCCCGCCACGTATAATGTTTTCTCCGTCCCCTCAAAAAAACCTTGCCTTGCCGCGCATTGCCTTGCCACGCATTGCCTCGCCTAGCCGAGCCCAGCCCCGCCACGCATTGCCTCGCCTAGCCGAGCCCAGCCATGCCGAGCCCTGTATATTATTTTCTTCACCCCCTCAAAAACCTTGCCTTGCCACGCGTTGCATAGCCGCGCCCGGCCGTGCCTCGCCACGCCCCGCCAAGCCCAGCCAAGCCCCATATATTATTTTTTCGTCCCCTCGAAGAAAACCTTGCCTTGCCGCGCATTGCAGCGCCTTGCCGGGCCTTGCCTTGCCCGGCCAGGCCCTGCCGGGCCCTGCCGAACCAAACCGGGCATCGCCGCGCCCCGTATATTGTTCTATCCGTCCCCTCAAAAAAACCTTGCCTTGCCGCGCCTTGCAGCGCCAAGCCCAGCCGGGCCGCGCCGTGCCTCGCCCAGCCGTGCCGCGCCTAGCCAAGCCTTGCCTAGCTACGAATATTATTTTCTTCATCCCCTCAAAAAACCTTGCCTTGCCGCGCTTTGCAGTGCCGAGCCTCGCCCTGCCCAGCCCAGCCTTGCCATGCCCGGCCGAGCCGCGCCGCGCATACTTATTGTTTTCGCCCCCTCGAAAAAACCTTGCCTTGCTTTTTTTTTTTCTTTTCAAAAACCTTGCCTTGCCACGCATTGCAACGCCGCGCCAAGCCCGGCCTGGCCTCGCCGCGCCTCGCCTGGCCCAGCCAAGCCTTGCCGAGCCTTGCCACGTATATTATCGTGTCCATCCCCTCAAAAAACCTTGCCTTGCCACGCCTCGCCATGCTCTGCCCAGCTCCGCCTTGCCGGGCCGAACCAAGCCGGGCATCGCCTTGCCCCGCATATTGTTTTCATCCCCTCAAAAAACCTTGCCTTGCCACGCATTGCCAAGCCGAGCCTGGCCCCACCACGCCATGCCGAGCACTGCCGAGCCTTGCCCAGCCAAGCCTTGCCCAGCCCCGCCACGCCATGCCTTGCTTAGCCCAGCCTTGCCGCGCATACTATTGTATTCGCCCCCTCGAAAAAACCTTGCCTTGCCGTGCTTTGCAGCGCCCTGCCCGGCCAAACCTTGCCTTGCCGTGCATTGCCCGGCCAAGCCAAGCCCAGCCGTGCCGAGCCACGCCATGTATATTATTATATCCAACCCCTCGAAAAAACCTTGCCTTGCCACGCATTGCAGCGCCCCGCCAAGCCCTGCCCTGCCTGGCCGAGCCAAGCCGCGCCAAGCCTCGTATATTGTTCTATCCGTCCCCTCGAAAAAAACCTTGCCTTGCCACGCGTTGCAGTGCCGCGCCTAGCAACGCCATGCCTTGCCTAGCCATGCCATGCCTAGCATTGCCTTTTTAAAAATCGTCTGCGCAACTCACATACTTCCCGCTGTGCAGCACTGCCCGGATCAGCAGCATCCAAACTCGCCACGAACGTTTGGCCGGGAAACACTGACAACGCTGCGGCCAGTTTACGAGCGACCGTCTGGGCCTCTATCGATTTATCGAAACAAACGGCGCGGACCGGATGATTTTTGATTCTAATCACCTGCTCCGATGAATAGCCCAGTCCCATCGTGGCCACCGCACCAGGGCCTATCCGCCATGCATCGGTTGGCCCCTCTACTACTATTATAGCATGTCCTGCCAATTCCTCGCCGTATAACAGCGTTTTATGCGGCACAGCCTCTTCGCTGTG
>JAFDED010000143.1 GCA_019310535.1 Deltaproteobacteria bacterium | reverse complement strand
TTGACCGGGGGAGGTATCACTGCCATACTGATCAATGCTCCCGGGGCTCCGGGTGCGATAGCCACTACCTTTGATGGTTACCCCATGACTAAAAAGGGATACCAGAACGAAGCCCTGGGGCTTCAGATTACCTCTTCTATTATCGGAGGATTTTCAAGCTACATCTTTCTCTTGTTTTTTATTCATCCCCTGGTAAGGCTGGCCCTTAAATTTGGACCCGCTGAGATGATCTTTCTCACCATATTTGTCCTTATATTAATCGGCACCATACGTGGCAGAAGTTTTTCACGAACTCTCTTCATCGGGATTTTCGGCCTTCTGCTGGGCACGATCGGGACTAGCGAAGCTACCGGAGTGATTCGAGGAGCCATGGGATTCGACGCCCTGGAAGATGGGATACCTCGTATAATTTGTATCATCGGCATGTTTGCCATTCCCGAGATGCTGGATTTGATTACGAGGGGGTTTATTGCCGATGTCACCATAGCAAAGAGCCAGGATATTAGAAAATTGTTCCAAGGTGTATTGGCCACTTTTCAATACATAAAAACATTGATTCGCTCCGCTCTGATCGGTATTTTTATAGGGACACTCCCGGCGGCGGGCTCCACTGTCGCATGCCTTGTGAGCTACTCTCAGGCAAAACGGGCTGCAAAACCGGGCCAGCATTTCGGCGAGGGAGAGCGCGAAGGGGTGGTTGCAGCAGAAACGGCAAACAACGCTTCAGAAGGGGGAGCCATGGCCATCTTACTGGCTTTAGGCATCCCGGGAAGCGGTTCCACTGCTATCCTCATCGCTGCTTTTATGCTCCATGGTCTGGTTCCCGGAGCCAGGCTGTTTCAAGATAATGCCCCTCTGGTCTATGGTCTCATTTCAGCTAACCTGATCCAAATGATATTATTGGGTTTTTGCGCTCTTCTTGTGGCCTTTTACCTGGCTCGGGTGGTCTTTGTGCCCACCAGAATTCTCGCTCCGGCCCTGATGGCTGTTATGGCCATGGGAGCTTACAGCGTTAGAAATCTTTTCTTCGATGTCTATCTTCTCTTCTTTTTTGGGATCCTGGGCTGGTTTTTTCGACGCTACGACTTCCCCTCAACCAGCTTCATCATAGGTTTTATTCTGGGTAAAAACCTCGATATGGATGTCTATCGGTATGCAGCCCTTTTCGGATCCGATTTGATGGTATTCATCAAGCGACCCGTTTCCGCTATTCTTTTGATACTGACCTTTATCACTCTGGGAGTTCAGATCTGTCGTTACTGGAAAACCGAGGGCAATGGCAACGAAGAATGTGCCTGAACGGAATGCTTGAAACACGTTACTACAACTACACAGGAGTGTGAGCATGAATCAGGAAAATGTCTACCCCACGCTGGGCGAGGATTCCTGCGTCAGCCATTACAATCTCAAAGAAGAAGCACGCAGGGGTTATGATCTGCCCGAAAAAATTTATATTAAGGACCAGACTCTCCGTGAAGGCGAACAAGCGGCAATGAGCGGTTTCAGCCTGGAAGACAAAATAGAGATTGCCCGTATGCTGGACGATGTTGGAGTCCATTATATTCAGGCTGGCTACCCCGGACTCTCGGAATCAGAAAACAACATGATCCGGAAAATCGCCAGCCTTGGGCTGAAGGCCACGGTGGGAGGCATCTGTCTTGTGTATTTACCGGAATGGCGTCAACAGATCGACAGCGCCCTCGATACAGGGATGCAATGGATATCAGTGGTTTACGGGCTTTCCCCCGTTCGATTGAGAAACATGATGAAGGTTCCATTAGAAGAGGCTGTCGATCGCATTCTGAAAGCCACTGAGTATGCCACGAGCAAGGGGCTGTTTGTGCAGTTTAACGCTACAGACACAACCCGTACACCTCTGGAGACTTTGGTAAACCTCTATCGCAAAGCCGTGTCCGCTGGTGCTGCGATGGTGGGCGTTTCAGACACAGCCGGCGCCATGGGGCCAACGGGCATGAGATACCTCGTCCGTCAGCTCCGTCAGGCGATCAGTGTTCCTGTCAGTGTCCACTCACATAATGACCTGGGCTTGGCCATGGCTAATACTATTGCGGCTGTCGAGGCCGGAGCCAGCCTGGTCGATGTTACCGTAAACGGTCTCGGGGAACGGGCGGGGAACGCCTCTCTGGACGAAGTGGCAGCGGTCCTAACCTACGTTTATGGATATGATCTGGGTATACACATTAATAAGCTGATGCTGCTGTCCCAAAAGGTTGCTGAATTAAGCGGGCTCCCCATCCCATCCGCCAAACCGCTCGTTGGTGAATCAGCCTTTACCCACACTCTGGGAGCTCATCAATGGGGGGTTCGTCAGGCCTGGTATGTATATGAGCCGGTCCGCGCCGAGGCTGTGGGGAATCAGCGACTATTGCCCATAGGAAGACTGACCCACCATCTTATTGTACGGGATAAGCTCATGGAGCAGGGTTTTACGAGCCTCGATGATGACTCGGTCAGAAGGATTACAGAAAAGGTGAGAGTTCTGGCGGAAAGGGAGAGCCGATTCGTAACCGAGAAAGAATTGGTAGAAATCGCCCTCCGGGAAACCGAGTAATCGCTGCATGGAGCACTCCACCTATCACAATAAATGAAATAGCGCCCGCACAATTGGAGAATATTGTTGAATGCTTTATACCATTTGAGTCTATGATACATTGTCAGCTCATACGGCCAGGCCTACTGGCTCAGGGATTGTTGAATTTACTGAGTGGAGAGAGCTGGAAGAGGGACAAATCCATAGTTTTCGGTGTGCTCACGTTATTTGCTTTTGTCTCACTAACGCGTGGGATCGAGATTCTGTTCGTTAACAGGAGAAAAACTTTATGGGAATGACGTTGGCGGAGAAGATTTTATCAAGGCACTCAGCTCGCAATGTGAAGCCAGGGGAGATCATACTTGCTCAAGTTGATGCAACCATGTCGCATGACGCAAATCGCCCGCTGGCACTGGAGGCTTTCCAGGATTTGGGAGGCGATAAAGTTTTTGCACCCCAAAGAGTGGTACAGATATTGGATCACCACTATCCTGCTCTGGGGGAAGCCAGTGCTATTGTTCACCAAAAAATGCGGGAATTCAGCAGGAAGCAGGAATGTGTTTTTTATGAGGGAGAAGGAATCTGCCATGTGGTAATGCCTGAGAAGGGTCATGTTTTGCCGGGGGAGCTGGTGGTCGGGAGCGATTCTCACACCTGCACTTACGGGGCATTAGGAGCATTCTCCACCGGGATAGGTTCCACGGACATGGCAGTGACTCTTATTACCGGAAAACTCTGGTTCATGGTGCCGGAAACCATTCGAATGAATATTACCGGCACCCTTCCACCGGGGGTATTTGCCAAGGATCTCATCCTTTACCTTATCGCCTCGGTTACGGCAGATGGAGCCACTTACCAGGCGGTGGAATTCGCAGGGCCGGTCATTAAATCGTTATCAATGGATGGACGGTTTACCCTTTCCAACATGGCGGTTGAAATGGGGGCAAAGGCAGGCTTCATCGCTCCGGACGAGACTACACTGGAGTGGATTAAAAGCAGGGCCACCAGAGATTTTACGCCAGAGGTACCGGATCCGGATGCCCGATATGCAAAAGTGATGGAATTCGATGTGTCCAACCTTTCCCCTTACGTTGCCAAGCCACATTACGTGGACAACGGGGTTCCGGTGGAAGAGGTTGTGGGGACGCCAATCACCCAGGGGAACCTCACTTCCTGCACGGCGGCACGTATTGAGGACCTCAGGATCGCCGCCTCCATTATCAAGGGACGCAGAATCGCCAGAGGAGTGCGCCTCATTGTTGTTCCAAGCTCTCGCGAAGTCCTCAAAACTGCGCTGGAGGAAGGATTGATTTCCACCTTTGTTAATGCCGGAGCCTGTATCGGAACCCCAAATTGCGGGGGCTGCTCAGGCGGCGGACATTTTGGGGTTCCCTCTGACGGGGAGGCTGTGATCTCCACGGCAAATCGTAATTTCCAGGGGCGGTTGGGGAATCCGAAGGCGTTCATCTACCTGGCATCCCCAGCCACGGTAGCTGCAAGTGTCTTGGAGGGAAGGATTACAGACCCCCGCCCTTTTTTTGAGAATTGAGTACTTGTCGGCGTGAGGTAAGAAATCATGATACTGGAAGGCAGAGCACACGTTTTCGGAGATCATATCAATACGGATTACATAATTTCCGGGAAACACAAAGCCCGGCTTACCGATGTAGAAAAAATGGCGGAATTCCTCATGGAGGACATCCGCCCAGGCTTTTATGAGGAGATTCAGCCCGGAGATTTCATCGTGGGAGGGATCAATTTCGGCTGCGGCTCGTCTCGAGAGACTGCAGCATGGGTCATTAAAAAAGCCGATATATCCGCAGTGCTGAGCAAAGGGTTTGCCCGGATATTCTTTCGAAACGCCATCAACATCGGCCTTCCTGTATTGCGAGTGGACACCACTTCCATCCAGGAAGGGGATCAATTGAAAGTAGACCTGGATAAAGGCAGTGTAGAAAACCTGACTCGTGGAAATGTCATGATGACCCAACCTCTCCCAGCTTTTATCCAGAAAATACTGGATACGGGCGGCATGGAAAATTATTTCAAGCGCCACGGCACTTTTGACCTGTGAGGCTGAGTTCTGTTTTCTACCCTTACGATCAACAGATGCATCAGGGAATCATTTTCTGTTTTCCTTGTGGCTGGGAGTGAAGAGTTTCGTTGGAGTCGATCGGAAATCTCCGGCGCGTTTCCCATCTATTCATTGCTGTGCGTGGTATTTGCTCCTTCCATGAGCCGTATGCCGGATCGATTCCATGTTCATCGCATAGTTCCCATAAGTACAGTGATTTTGGTTGAAAAATTGATCCTTCAACATGGTAACTAAGCTTTAGGACTTTTAACTGACCTTCAGCCCCATCTTGGCTATTTGGCCTGGCGGAGCATCGATTGTACCCCATATGCTCATGATATCCCGATAGCTTCAAACCCAACTTTTGAAAACAACTGGCGCTAATTCCTTTTATAGCACTACATCCCATTTCCGGTCAAAGGCATAAGCCCCGTGGGGGTGATTTAATTTTATGGAATATGGGGGCCTTCGCTCTTATGTGCCGTCGTTGCTCCTATCCCACTCGATGCCTGGCTCATAATTCTGCCCTCTTTGAATCCCGAGTGCTCGTATGGCGGTAAATATCGCCTCCACTGAGAGCATGCCTGGGCGATAGGAAATCATAAATATTTCGTCTTCCGGGCGATAAGCAATTTCCACGACTCCTTCCACCCCCTCCAGGGCGGATACGATTGCATCGGGTCAGCCCATTCAAACGAAGCCCCCTCTTTTACTCATCCCCCTGACATAAAAGACTTCTTTCTTAACTACTTCCATTTGACTTACTCCGTCGGTAAAACGGTGAATCCGGCTTGCCTGACCGCCTCGGTCATTTGCCGAACATCCACCTTTTGATCATCATAGCGGATGACGGCGGTTTTTTCCTTAAAACTGACCACCGCCTCCTGAACACCGTCAAGCCCTTCCAGGGCCCGTTTGACCACCACAGGTCATGCCGGTCAGATCATACCCTCGATCTTGAGGGTGATGCTTTTGACCTCGCCGTGTACCGGGCCGGATATAGCGCCCATTACAGCCAGCACCAAAAGAAAGGCAATGAATGTTCTTACACATCGATCAGCCAACATGAATCCTCCATTATCAAGGTGTACCGGTTAGGATGAGAGCCGATGTCTCGGGAAACAGATTCAGCAAAACAGCAGCGGACACCATAAGTGTAGATATAATCAATATTATGAGGTGAAATGTGCCCCTTTTCATGGGACATGCCAGAGTTCGGCACCGGCGCTTTTCCTGGAAATAGAAAAAATAGCCCAATCCCACTCCCAGAACACCCAGAGGAACGAAGATTGTACTGTATTTCATCGTTGCCATCATGAATGCACCGCTTCCCAGCCCCAACAAGACCACAGCCAGAGGCAGAAGACAGCAGAGCGAGGCTAGAGTGGCTGAAGGAAAGCTGACCAGGGTTGATAAAAACCGAGAAAGCCGCATGGCCATTTCTCCAATCAAGACAGCCGCCCCGGGTCGCTTCGCCATTAAACAGCGCTATCGCGGCACAGGGGCGACCTATGGATTAAACGGTTTTAAATGGGCTGGCCAATACCCGCGGCCTTGAGGTCATCTTCACTGATAGCGCCGCACCGGCAGCCGATAAGCTTTCCATCAACCACGACCGCGGGAACCGAAGTGACACCGTAAGCCCTGGCCTCAGTCACCCCCTGGCCCTTGTCCAGGTTGTTAATGGTTATCTCACAGCTCGAACATGATAGATCTTTCACTTTGGCTGCCACATAATCGCACAGAGGGCATCCGGCCGAAAAAATTTCTACTTTTCTTTTAGCCATTTCTCATGCTCCTTTCCTTACCTTAGCTCCATACTTTCCCAGATGGGGCAGCGGAACAAACCGCCTTCCCCCGGACACGACTCAGCCAGTTCCACCAGCGCCCTATGCATCGATTCCAGCGATCTGATCTTTTCCTCGATTTGTCTGATTTTCTGCTGGGCGATGCCCAGGACGTCCGGACATCCGGCATCACCGCCGGTACCCAAAGCGAGAAGTTCCTTGATCTCTTTGAGGGTAAAGCCAAGACCCTGCGCACTTTTGATAAAGCGCAGCCGGTTCAACGCCTCGGGCGGATAGCGGCGATATCCCTCGGCGGGCCGAGGGGGCCTTGAGAGAAGGCCTCGCCGCTCGTAATACCGGATTGTCTCTACATTGACCCCTGCCTTCCGGGCCAGGGCACTGATGAGCATGGCATCCATCGTGACCCTCCACTATATTATAAATATAAGGTCCGGACCTTAGTACGGAGTCAAGTAAAAATTTGAAAGGGATCAAAAAAATTTCAGCCCGGATTTTAATCTTTTCCAACGCGAATCATGTCAATAAACTAGATAGTGTCCATCCGGAAACTATAATTTATTGAATTATTTAAAAATAGCACCATTTTTATCTTGTATTCTCATGCTTTTTTTGATATCTTTCTCACGGTAATTCGTTGATATGCTTAAACCAATATTGTTTCCGTGGGGGAGAAGATGCGTAAGAAATGGAATGAGCAGTTGAGTTTTTCTCACATCATGCCGAACAACAAAGTGG
>JAFDED010000142.1 GCA_019310535.1 Deltaproteobacteria bacterium | reverse complement strand
GGAGGATGTTGTTATTGTTTATAAATGGCCTACCCAAGGCATCCTTCTCATTTTCCACCCGCAGAAATCCGCCACCCAGGTAATGATTGCCGAAGAGGGTGGTTCCGTATTTCATCCCCACGATCAGTTCATCAGCTTCCTCGAAAGCGTATCCGGTGATCCCGATCCGATCAAGCATCTTGCCCGCAAAAAGATGTCCCTGCCAGCGATTGGAGTCGATCTCGCCGGACAGGCCGCGAATAAAAAAGTTGGAAAACTGGACGTTGGGAAAAAAGTCGCGGATAGGCCTGAACTGAATGCTGCTATCCCCGAGAAAGCCGGAACTGCGAACCATGTCGTTGATCCAGAAATCACGGATACCCAGAAGTACGCTTCCAGCCTTTATTTCGTCGTCGATGCGGGAAAGGACGAACTCCGCCTCCAGTCGTCCGTAGTTGATGGTATTCTGCCATAAAGAGAAGATCAGGTCCGTCTCGTCCTGGCGCTCCACCAGGGTGTCGAGTTCGGTCCTCACTGACCTGTGCTGGGCGGAAATTGTTGCCTGGCCGCTTTCTAGCTGTTGATCCAGCGCCGGGGGCGCAAGGAAAAACACGGGAAAGGTAAGGATGAGCAGTTTTTCAATCAATCGCTTCCAGCAACATAAAAATCCGTCTTGGCCTTTAAAGGGCTTTTGGCGCCGATGTCCAGGGACAGGACAGCCCCATACGTTCCAGGTGACAGGCCATTGGGGACGGTCATCCGGATCCTTCTTCTAGACCGGCGAAGGACGGGAACGTTGGGCACAACGAGTTCTTTAAATGTCTTCCCCTCACTGTTTTGGATCTTGAGCTTTCCTTTAAGGCGGAAGAGGAAATCTCCCTCATTGATAACAGTGAAAACCACCTTGACATCATCTTTTTCCCTGCCGGCTTGAAGACCCTCAATCCGGCCCACGAAAACCGGCTTACCCACATGAACGTAAATAATGTGGGCGAGCCGTCCCTTGATCATGAACTGGGCCGTCTTCTCTCCCTCTGGCAGCTCTATCTCCTCCTCGACCATGATGGATGCGGTGTAACTGCCGGGAGCAACTTTCTCGGGCACCCGGATCTCGTAGCGCACAACGCCGTAGTCATATGGACTGATTTTGAGCGCCTCTGGGTTGAGCCTGATCCAGCCTTCCGCCGAGTATTCGCCGGGCGTGAATCGCAAGTCGCCCTCCTCGTCGATGGAAAAGCCGGCCTGGTATACTTTCAAGCGGACGGGGCGAAATCCCCGGTTTTCCAGCTCGATGACTTCCCGCGT
This sequence comes from Deltaproteobacteria bacterium, assembly GCA_019310535.1. Lineage (GTDB taxonomy): Bacteria > Desulfobacterota > JAFDED01 > JAFDED01 > JAFDED01 > JAFDED01. The sequence continues at coordinate 6,135 of JAFDED010000142.1, read as the reverse complement.
CTTCTTTTTTGGCTTGAGGTAGAAAGTATTGTTGGGCGGGGCCATGCTCACGGCCATGGCAGCCAGGGCTACAGAAGAAAAAAGAAATATGAAAAGAAAGGCCAAAACGGAGATTTTTTTCATGGTAATTCTCTTACGGTGATCTGAGGATAAACCGGATCACTTGGTCATAGCGACCCGCCGTATACTCTCCCGGCCGGAACAGGAAGCGCACCCGTCCCACCAACTCCGTGTCGCCTGCTCCCCGGGCAAGAACCTGCGGAACCCCGGCCGCCAGGGTCCCTGCTTCAATAAACCCAGGGGTAAGCGCCTGCCAGCTCACGGCAGAGGCGGGAATGGACTCGCCCTCGCCGAAGAGGTTCCCCATTGCCAGGACGATGAGGGTCCACGGCCTTTCCATCAACCCCATGGTTTGTAACTCGATGGTCAAGTCCCGTGAGATCGCGACGGCGGGAGTATCACCACCGCTCTCTTGGCGGATCTCCACCCGGTCTTCAGGGATACGCAACCTCAGGGTGTAATCCTCGGCCCATGCTTGTGGTTGGACTAACTGTACCAGCAAAAAAAGAAGAATAATCTTTCTCATATCCCTACGGTGCCGAAAGCGTGTACGTCACGGTTCCTCTGTAAGAGTCTGGAGGATAACCGTACGTGTTGGTATAGGTGAAATTGAAAGTGCCCCGCCACCTGCCTCTTCCTCCGAAACGTATTACCAGTTGATGGGTCGAGCCATCGAACCTTCCCTGAGATCCGGAAAAATCCCCCGTGCCCTCCCAGCTTATAGTGCTCATGGGCATGGTGGCGAAAGTGCCCCTGAGGGGCTGAAAAGAGTCAGCCGTTAACTCCACATTCCTGAACCGGCTCCCGTTGGACTGGATCACCACCATGGGGCTGTAGTTCCCCCTCACCGTGGGCTGGTGCTCGGGGATGTCGGTTACGTTGAAGCTGACCGTATCAATGGTATGACCGGGGCTCCCGACACGGAGGTGTAGAACGGTGGGTATGGATATCCTTAAATCCACGTCCACCTCGGCGCTACGGTTCACCCCCACGTCGCTCCGGCTCCCGGCCCGGCCTTGCCCCGTATAAGCCATAATGAGAACGGCCATCAACAGCATGGCGATCTTCAAGCGTGTTCCCATGGGTCTCATCATTATCATAATCTTGCAGAAATGTAAAGATCCTGGTGAATCGTGACAAGATTTACAATCAATCCTTCGGGAAGTCATGACGTGATTGTCCACCAGCATCAGCCTTGAGACAGCTTGATGGAAGCCGGGAGGGAGTCTTTCGGGAATAACTCCCTCCCCACGGCGTTCATCTTTTGTCAGGTCATCCCCGTCGTGCTTTTCGTGTATTATGGTGCGGATAGGGTATAAGTAACTGTTCCGGTATAGGTGCCCGGAGGATAGTCATAGCTGTTGGTATAGGTATAGGCGAATGTCCCCTGGCGGAATCCCCTCCCTGTGCTTGACCAAATAAGCTGGTTGGCGGTTGTATCAAAAGCTAAACCACTGACACTCGAAAAATCACCTGTGCCGGTACAACTTATGGTGCTGAACGGCATATTATCACCGCCGCTTAACATATCACCAGATGAATCGGCGCGCAGCCGAATAGGTGCGTTATCTGCCACTATTGCCCCCACCCGGACATCAGGGCTCAAACTCCCCGGCACTGTTGGCTGGTTCTCAGGGATGTCAGTGACACTAAATGATACTGTATCGATGGTATTTCCAGCACTCCCGATTCGAAGGAAGAGAATTGTGGGAAGATTCACCTGAAAATCAAGATGGACCAAAGCTGGATCACCGGTTGAACCGCGATCCTGCTCCGCCCATGCATGTCCCCCGCTCAAGACCACCCAAGAAAGGGCCACAACAATGAATACCAATGCAATTCGTTTCCTGATCATTTATTTCCTCCTGCTTTTTGTGATTACTGAGAAAAAATTTGCTCTTGCATAATTTCTTCAATATTGTTCTGAATTATTTTCATGGTTAATAAACATGCCAAAAACATTCTCAAGTTCTTTTTTAATAGATTGTCAATTAATTGATTAATATTTTTAATCATCACCATTATTTTTTATATAATGCAATTAATATGCCATATTTAAAAACATCCTCATTTATTAATATCTTCATATAATATTAATTACTTAGCCTGCTGCCCCGCTTACACTCCGTATTCATTGAGGGCAAAAGTGACGAAAATCGACAATCAGCAGGCGATAAACGTCATCGCCCCACAAGTAAGGGCCTATTGGGATATGCCCTCTCGCGTTACTGTTTCAACTTTAGCAATTAACAGATTAAATCCTGCGGATTTCCCGGTAGGCCCCGCCCCGCCCGGACCTCAGTTCATGCACCATTCTGTTGATGAATCCACCGAATCGAGCATCGCGCAATTTCACAAGGCAGTCGAATTTCGCATTAACAACGGGCATGCCACTGAACGATGCTATCCCCTACTCCAAAGAGAGGCGGACACAAAGGACTTATGCACATTCGTCGGATGTCGTTCTTAAGACTGGGGCCGTTTGGGGATCAACACGCGCCTGCGGAATCTTACCACCAGTTCCCCTTTTTGGTTGTATCCCCGCGTCTCCACGTAGACGATCCCCCTGTCAGGCTTGCTCCTGGACTCTTTTACATCGAGAATCTCTGTTTCCGAATAGATGGTGTCGCCGTGAAAACACGGTCTCACATGTTCCACCTTTTCGTACTCAAGATTGGCGATGGCTTTTCCGCTGATGTCCGCCACACTCTGTCCAACAGCAATGCAAAAAGGCAGGTAACCCACTACCAGTCGCTGTTTGAATTGCGTCTGTGAGGCATAGTGGGCGTCGATATGCAGGGGATGTTGGTTTTGCGTGATCAGGGCGAACAGGGTGTCATCAAACTCTGTGATGGTCCGCCCGGGCCAGTGCTTGATGATATCGCCCGCCTGGAACTCCTCCAGGTATCGTCCATACGTCTCCCTTTTGTCGATCACGGTCATGAATCGCCTCCTTGAGGGAAGAGTTTTTGACAGGATGAGGGAATAAAAAGGATCAAGAAAATCTCCTGTGCCCTGGTATCCTGTCAACGGTTCAAAATTATTAGATCTTGTATTGCTCCAGCAGGCCCCGCGCGATGATCATACGTTGTATCTCGTTGGTGCCCTCTCCGATGACCATCAACGGCGCATCACGGTAATAGCGCTCTAGGTTGAACTCATCGGCATAGCCATAGGCGCCGTGGATGACCATGGCCTCGGTGACAATCCACTGGCATGCCTCTGAAGCGAACAGCTTTGCCATGCCGGCTTCCAGGTCGCAACGCTCTCCGCGGTCTTTCATGGCCGCCGCGGAATAAGTCAGTAATCGGGCCGCCTCGATTCGGGTGGCCATGTCCGCCAGCTTGAACTGGATGGCCTGATGCTTGATGATGGGCTTTCCGAAAGCATCCCGCTGCTGGGCATACCGGATCGATTCCAGGAACGCCGCCTGTGCCACCCCCACAGCCCTGGCCGCCACATTTATCCGGCCCACCTCAAGGCCGCTCATTATCTGGCCAAATCCCTTGCCTTCCACGCCTCCCACCAGGTTCTCGGCCGGCACCCGGAAGTTCTCCAGAGCCACCTCACAGGTCTTCAGTCCTTTATAGCCCAGCTTCCCAATATCCCTGGAGACGGTGAATCCATCCCCGCCGCTGCCTCCAAGGGGACCTGGCTTTTCAGCAACGAACAGGCTTATGCCGCGGTACGGAGGCAGGGCCGCCGGGTCTGTCTTGGCCAGCACAAGGAACGTGTTGCCCCATCTGGCGTTGGTGGCAAACGTCTTCACTCCGTTAAGAATGTAGAAATCTCCATATTTGACGGCCGTGGTCCTGATGGCCTGCAGGTCGCTTCCGCAATTGGGCTCCGTCAGCATGATTCCACCGCGCTTCTCCCCCGTGGCCATCTGCATGAGGTACTTCCGCTTGATTTCCTCCGGCCCGCTCTGGGAGACGTCGTACGCCATGATCACATGGCTGTTCAGGATGCCCGCAATGCTCATCCACCCTTTTGAGATCTCCTCGATTATCAGGGCGTAGGATGTGATGTCAAGGCCCATCCCTCCATGATCTGTGGGGATGAGGCTGCCGAAGAGTCCCAGTTCCTTCATTTTTTCCACGATCTCGTGGGGATAGGCATCCGCGTGCTCCAGTTCCGACGCTACCGGAACGATCTCCTTCTCCACAAAACGCTGGATCATGTTCCGGATCTGTATCTGGTCTTCGTTAAGCTCAACAGGCATGTGATCCCTCCTTTTGAAGAGCATTTACCGCAAAGCACGCAGAAAAAAATCTTATTTGATGTGTATTTTCTCTGCGTTCTTTGTGGTAACCTATTTATACGACGCCACTCCGGTGCAGTTCCTGGATATCCTCCTCTCCGTATCCAAGGGAACGGAGGATTTCATCCGTGTGTTCCCCCAGTGCTGGGGCGGGTGCGTATTCTCTCTCTGTCCCGGGCATCTTGATGGGGCATCCCACTTCTCGAATCGTTCCCAGCTCGGGATGCTCTACCTCAACGATCATCCCGCGCGAGAGGACTTGCTCTTCCCGCAGGGCACGATCCAGGTCGTTGACCGGTGCGCATGGCACACGATTCTGAAACAGCGAAAGCCATTCCGTCGTGGACCGGGCAATCATGGCCTTTTCCAGTATGGGAATAAGAACGTCCCGGTTTGCCGATCTCTCCTTCATGGTTCGGAAGCGGGGATCGTGCTTGAGCTCGGGATGACCCAGCCCGTCACAAAAGTTTTGCCAGAATTTTTCCTTCTGGCACATGATGACAATGTATCCGTCCCCGGTTTGAAAATTCTGAGAGGGCACTATCCTGGGATGGGCGGAATTGTTGAGCCGTATGGGCTTCCACTCTGTATTCATGAACCAGATTGCGAGGTAGTTCAAAAACGAAACGGCCGAGTCCAGCAGACTCACATCCACATCGCAGCCCTTTCCCGTGCGATGGAGCCGCCAAAGACCCGCCATCAGTCCCAGCATGGCCATGGCGCCTCCGGAGAAGTCCACGAAGGAGACCCCGGCCTTGGTGGGGGGCGTATCCGAACCGCCGGTCATGCTCATGAAACCGGCCAACCCCTGCATCAGGTAGTCGTAACCCGGCTCCCCGGCACGGCGGCCGGTTGTGCCGAATCCCGTGAGTGAGCAACAAACGATGCGGGGGTTAACGGATTCCAAAGCCGTGTAAGTCAAACCGAGCTTGATCGGGAGGTCTCCGCGTAGATTGTTGAAGACGCAGTCGGAAATTCGGACAAGATCATGGAAAATATCTCTGCCCTTTTCATCGCGCAGGTTCAGCGTGAGGCTCTTCTTATTGCGATTAAAAGCCTGGAAAAAGAGACTGTCCCCCTGGATCTTCTCGCCTATTGACAATTGCCTTGAAACATCCCCTCCTGAGGATGGATCTTCGATCTTGATGACCTCGGCACCGAGGTCGGCGATAAGCATGGTGCCGAACGGACCAGCTCCATATTGAGAAATGGCAAGTATTCTGAGCCCCTCCAACGGCGGTTTCATGATCACCCTCCCTTAAGAGTATTTTGATTCAACAATCCCTCGCTGTCGTGATATAAGACAGGGGTAATGATCCAACGGAGAAGGATCCCAGGGTGTTCAGCCTGAAGAATCTTAGCAGAGAAAAGAGGATCAGTCAAAAGCTCTTTTAGTAAGTAAATCTTTTAGTTTCAAGCTGTACCTGTATGCCTCCTGATAAAAAGAGCTTGACACCACATGATTTATCCAGGATAGAATTTCAATATAATTGTCATTCAGGGGCTGCTCCCTCGGAGCATGAAAATTGTGATGGCTTACAAAACTTCAACGTCTCCCTCTCCCCACTTCGATGCTGTCGATAAATGAGGTTTACATGAATTCGATCCTTGTAAAATCAACAAGTTGCCCGATTAACATGGGTAAATTCCTGCGATTTTCGACAGCCTCCTTCAGACAGAGCGGAGTGAGAAGGGGGATTTTGATAGGGGTAGGGACAGCGCATTGAGTTGCGCCGCCCCTCCCTCCGAACCGGACGTGCGGGTCTCCCGCATCCGGCTCTCCGGTTGGTGGTTAGCCTCGCGAGGACTGGAGT
>JAFDED010000064.1 GCA_019310535.1 Deltaproteobacteria bacterium | reverse complement strand
TACTCCAGTCCTCGCGAGGCTAACCACCAACCGGAGAGCCGGATGCGGGAGACCCGCACGTCCGGTTCGGAGGGAGGGGCGGCGCAACTCAATGCGCTGTCCCTACCCCTATCGACCAAATGAAAAAGTCCGGGGCGAGCCTATTGTGTGTGATGGATAATGCAGTGTCATTATTTATTTTATTTTTTCAATAAAAATAGGTTTTGAATGCAATAATTTCAAGTAGTTGTAATCAACAAGTGCAAAATCCAGGTTAAAAGATCAGGAAATGACCGGTTACAGGCTAACGGATAAAGAATTCGAGAATTTTCGCCGACTGGTTTACGACAAGTGCGGCATTAATCTTCATCTGGGAAAGAAGGAACTGGTCCAGGCTCGACTGGGGAAAAGGATGAGGGCGGGCAATTTTACCTCCTTCAGAGATTATTACAACTACGTGGTGGATGATCCCTCCGGCAACGAGCTGACCCATCTGCTGGACGCCATTTCCACCAATCAAACCCATTTTTTCAGGGAGCCGCAGCATTTTCAGTTCCTTTGCGAAACAGCCTTGCCCGAAGTGCTGAAGGCAAACGGGGGAAAAAGAGCCCGGACGATCCGGCTCTGGAGTGCGGGCTGCTCCACCGGGGAAGAGCCCTATAGCATGGCCATCTCGCTGCTGGAGGCACTGCCGGCCAGGAATGCCTGTAATATCCGGATTCTGGCCACAGACCTTTCCACCAAGGTCCTCGCCACCGCTTCCAGCGGGGTTTACGACGTGAAAAAGGTCGAGGGCGTCCCGCAGCACTACCTGCGAAAATATTTCCAAAAAGGCTGCGGGCGATGGCAGGGATATGTTCGGATTAAAAAAGAGGTGGCCCGGCTGATCGAATTTAAAAGAGTAAACTTTATGGAGCCCTTTTGCTTCAATCAGCACTTCGACGTCATTTTCTGTCGGAACGTGATGATTTACTTTGACAAGACATTCCAGGAGAAACTGGTGGACAAATTTCACACCCTGTTGAATCCTGGCGGCTATCTCATGATCGGCCATTCCGAGAGCCTGACAGGGGTCAATCATCGGTTTAAATATATCAGGCCAACAATCTATAGAAAGCAAATCTCATGATGGTTACGGTTGGAATCGCTGATTTTAAGGTCAGAAAGGATGATAATTGTACGCTCGTCACCTATTCTCTCGGTTCATGCATCGGGGTTTGCGTCTATGATCCGGTGGTCAAAGTGGGCGGGATACTTCACTACATGTTGCCGGAATCCCAGATGGATCCTTCGAAGGCAGGCAAAAACCCGGCCATGTTTGCGGACACGGGCATACCGCTGCTCTTCAAGGAATGCTATCGCTACGGTGCGCAAAAAAAGAGAATGATCGTCAAAGTGGCCGGCGGTTCCCAGATACTGGACGAGTCGGGCTTCTTTAACATCGGAAAGAGAAACTACGCCGCCTTGAGAAAGATTTTTTGGAGAAACAATGTATTGATCGATTTCGAGGATGTTGGCGGGACGGTCAGCCGAACTTTGTACATGGACATTTCCACCGGAGTGGTCAGGGTGAAAATGTCCGGGAAGGGAATAAGAGACCTGTGATTCCCCTGGAAAATATACTTCAATCAATCAAGCATCTTCCACCGGTTCCCACGGTGATCCAGAAGGCGTTGTCCTTGCTGATGAATCAGGAGGTATCCGCCTCTAAGATCGTAGAGGTCATACAGTACGATCAGGCCCTTACGGCCAACGTGCTGAAAATTTGCAATTCGGCCTATTTTGGCCTCTCCAGGAAGATATATTCCCTCCAGGAAGCCCTGGTTCGCATCGGCAATCGAAATATGAGGATCGTGATCATGGCCAGCAGCCTCATGCAGTTCTATAAGAAAGCGGGCGACGGCTACGACCTGCGAAAGGGAGATCTGTGGAGGCACTCAGTGGCTTGCGGGATGATGTCCATGATCCTGGGGAAAACCATCAGCCAGAGAACCGGACATGCGGTGGAAGATCACTACCTGTTCACCACCGCCCTGCTGCACGATCTCGGCAAGGTGGTGCTGAACGAATACGTAAAAGAGAGTTTTGAAGAGATTGTCACCATGGTGGAAAGCAGGAAGTGTTCGTTTGTTGAAGCTGAGCGCGAGATCATCGGCATGGATCATGCGGCTCTGGGCGCAAGAATCAGTCGGATGTGGAAATTTCCGGATCGGATGGCCGAGGCCATCGCATATCATCATGAGCCAGAGAGTTCGCCCGAGCCCTGTTCGCTGCTTTACATCGTTCATCTGTCCGATTTACTTTGCATGATGATGGGGATCGGAGGAGGAGTGGATGGCCTGGCCTATCGGGGCATGGATTCCGTGTTGCAAACGTATGGGTTGGCCGAGAAAGACGTGGAGCGATGCATGGCCTCTTTGTTGGAGGAGATGGCACGCGTGGATGGCTTTCTATATGATGAAAACGATGTTCACCGAAACCACCCATGAAACGGTGCTTCGCGTTCAAAGGTCTTCCCACAATGACAAAGGGACGGATGAATAGGTTTGAGGAGGAATTTTCATGGCATTTCACATATTGACCATCGACGATTCGGCGACAATGCGCTCAGTGATTAAGAAGATCATCCGGCTTTCCGGTTTGGACGTCGGCACCTATTTCGAAGCCTGCAATGGAAAAGAGGCCCTGGAGATACTCTCCAGCAACTGGATAGATGTGTTGCTGGTCGATATCAATATGCCTGTTATGGATGGTATTGAATTTCTTAAATCCATGAACCAGGATGATCTGGCTCGGACAATTCCCGTGGTCATGGTAACCACCGAGGGCAGGGGGCCAAAGGTGGAGGAGGCATTGAAACTGGGCGCCAGGGCTCACGTGAAAAAGCCATTCCGTCCAGAAGAAATCAAGCAGGTATTGATGAACGTGATGGGAGTGGACGATGCAGGAAAGATTCAAGAAGAGCTTGAAGGCTGTGATTTCTGATGTGTTCGAGACCATGTTTTTCCTCTTTCCCCAGCCCTTGGAGGAAGAAAGCGATTCCCTTCGGGAGCTGGTAAACGGGCAACGATGCGTTGCGGGGCACATTTCCCTGCTTGGTGCAGAGGCTTGCGAACTGAGGATCTTGGTGCCGGTGGATTTGGGCGTGAAGATGGCGGCAAACTTCCTTGGAAAAGAAGACGCTGGCGTGGAAGAATCCGAGCTTTTCGATGTGATTATGGAGACCGCCAACATGGTCGGGGGGAACTTGCTCAACGACCTGGATCCCTCCGGGGCGAAAAGTATCTCCGTACCCGGGGCTCAATGGCTTTGCCCTAAAGATATGGATACTGTAATAAAAGACCGGATGATTGTATTTGATGTGGACGGTATTCCTTTTGTGGTTGTATTGGAAACCGAAGCGATGTAGAGGCCAAGATGAATCAAGCGAACCGGAAGATCAAAGTCCTTATTGTGGATGACTCCGCGATTGTTCGGAAGATACTGGCGCAGGAATTATCCCTTGCCTCTGACATTGAGGTGATCGGCACCGCACCGGATCCTTACATCGCGAGGGACAAGATCTTGCAGCTCAAGCCGGACGTGGTGACCCTTGATGTTGAGATGCCGAGGATGGATGGGATCACCTTTCTTAAAAAATTGATGAAGCACTATCCTCTTCCTATTATCATCGTCAGCTCCTTGACCCCTAGCGGCAGTAAGATAGCGCTGGAAGCTCTTGAGTTCGGGGCCATTGATATTATTTCCAAGCCTGGTGGTCCTTATTCGGTCAAAGATCTCAGCGAGCAATTAACTGATAAGATTCGGGCCGCCGCCCGGGCGCGCATACCATCAAGGGGTACAGCAAGAGGGGTTGTCCAAACGGCCGGCAAGACTTCAAGTCAGCCCGTAGTGATTCCAAAGGCCGTCTCCATGGGGCAGGCCCTTGCGCAATCGACGCAAAAAATACTGGCCATCGGTGCCTCCACGGGGGGAACAGAGGCCATTAAAAATGTACTCATGCAGCTTCCCATCCAATCCCCCGGAATTATTGTTGTGCAGCATATGCCGGCTCAATTCACAAAAGCATTCGCCCAGCGGCTGAACTCTCTGTGTCAGATCAACGTGAAGGAGGCTGAGGATGGGGATTCGGTGCTGCCGGGGACGGCATTGATCGCCCCCGGCAACTACCATATGCTTCTGAAGCGAAGCGGGGCTCGCTATTTTGTCGTTGTCAAGAAAGGCCCCCTCGTCCATCACCAGCGACCATCGGTGGATGTGCTTTTTCATTCCGTGGCTCAATACGCCGGGTCAAACGCCGTAGGCGTGATCCTCACCGGCATGGGGGCCGATGGGGCCCAAGGTCTTTTGAAAATGAAGGAGGCGGGGGCAAGGACCATTGCTCAGGATGAAAAGAGCTGTATTGTATTCGGAATGCCGAAAGAAGCTATTAAGATAGGATCTGCCCATAAGGTCTTGCCGCTGGGCCTGATTGCGAGGGAAGCCCTCCAGATGCTGACCCTGAACTGATTGGGGTTTCTCATGCCCACTTGTACTTTACGCAAACGATAACAACAGCAACAGGAAAGGATTTCTTGCCCGTTCAACAGGGAGAGCAAGGGATGTCTTATCACGTCAAAACTATAATTCAGGCACAAGATCATCAGGCAATGTTTAACTGGAGCAAAAAATAAGGAGGGACGCTGTGGATGTCAAATTTATTAATCCATTCGTGGACGCTACGTTGAATGTATTGAGGACCATGGCCGGTCTGAATCCGACAAACGGCAAGCCTTATTTAAAGGCTGAAAAAAAATCCAAGGGAGAGGTAACGGGGCTGATCGGTTTGGTGGGCGCAAAGACCAGGGGTTCGTTTGCCGTCAGCTTCCAGGAAAGCTGCATCAAGCAGATAGTCTCCAATATGCTGGGAGAAGAGATTCCAGAAATGAACGGGGATGTTCTGGATGCCGTTGGAGAGCTGACAAACATGATTTCGGGAGGTGCCCGGGCAAAACTGGCCGAACAAGGACTTGATTTTGAGATGGCCGTCCCAATGGTTATCACCGGCACAGGCCACAATATAACTCATATCACCGATCATCCTATTATTGTGATCCCATTTGAGACAGAAGCAGGCTCTTTCTTTATTGAAGCCTGCTTGAAATAGATTCTTTATGAACAAGGGGGGGCAAGGCCCATGCTCAATACGGATATGAAAATCCTGGTGGTGGATGACTTCTCCACGATGAGAAAGATCGTCAAGGGGATTTTGAAAAAGCTCGATTTTACCAACATTGAGGAAGCAGATGACGGCGCAGCAGCCCTGCAAAAGCTGAATGCCGACAAATTCGATCTTATCGTCTCCGACTGGAACATGCCGAATATGAGCGGATTGGAACTGCTCAAGGCGATCCGCTCATCGCAAGAATTGAAAGAGATTCCCTTTTTGATGGTTACCGCTGAGGCTAAAAAAGACAATATTATCGAAGCCGTAAAAGCCGGTGCCTCCAATTATATCGTCAAGCCTTTCACCGAAGAGGTCATCCAGAAAAAGCTGGAAGAAATGTTCAAGTCATGAAAGGCATTTGAAAAGCTTCTTCTATGATCCCAGCCCCGACCCGCGCCATTTTATCTCACTCCCACCGGGGCTGCCGGATATCTGGCTCAAATGAGTGTCAGGTGAAAAATGTAAACAGATCGTAATGATGCGGAGATAAAGATGAGTGGTATCCTTTCCCAGGATGAGATCGATGCACTGCTGACAAACTTCTCGGGCGCAGAGAACGAAACAGAAGTTGATGAGCCCGATCAACCTTCCGATTTGAAGCCGTATGATCTTACCAGGCAAGATCGCGTCATCAGACACCCGATGCCTGCCCTCGATATCATCTTCGAGAGGTTTTCCAAGAGTTACCGGACTCATCTGTCGGCTTTGTTGAGAAAGATCGTTGACATTACGATATCATCTCAGAAAATAATCAAGTTAGGCGATTTGATGAAGACCCTCCCTGTCCCTACCAGCCTTCATATCTTCAGGATGGAGCCCCTGAGCGGCAGCGGGCTTCTGATATTTCAATCTGATCTCGTTTTTTCCTTGATTGATATCCTGTTCGGAGGAAAGGGTTCCAAGACCAAAGTGGAAGGGCGAGAATTCACTGCCATTGAGAACAGGATGATCAAACGACTTCGCAACGCGGCATTGAAAACTTTTGAAGAATCCTGGGCATCAATTTATAAAGTGAATTGCAGCGTGACCCGCTCTGAGATCAATCCTCAGTTTGTAAGTATCGCCCCATCGGAGGAACTGGTTCAGATCAGCGTCTTCGATGTGGAAATCGAGGCTGTCACCGGTGAATTCACGATCTGCCTGCCGTATTCTATGCTTGAACCCATCAAAGATTATTTGAGATCAAGATTTCACGAAAGCGAGAACTCTTCCAGATGGAGACAGAGGTGGCAACAAATCCTGCTGGATGCCCCGGTCAATATCGTGGCCGAGCTTGGTTCCACGGTTCTCACCTGCCAGGAGTTGCTGAACTTGAACAAAGGGGATATTCTCATGCTGGATAGATCTATTGATGACCCCCTCGAGTTGAAGGTTGAAGGGCTGACGAAATTCAGGGGATTCCCTGGTACCTACAAAGACTCTATTGCCGTGCAAGTCGCATCTTTTGAAGAAAGGAAATAATCCATATGAACAACATGGAAACAACTCCGAATGGCAATGTTGAAAAGCACGAGGAAGAAGAGGAACTCTCCTGGGACGATGTCCAGGAAGATCTTGAAAAGCAAAAGGAAATGATTCGCACATCAAGCCAAGCCCAGACTGATTCTTCTCAGGCGCCGGATAATTCAAAAGGCAACCATCAGGTTCCCAATATCGATTTCCTTCTCGATATTCCCATTCAGATGGCTGTTGAAGTGGGACGGACAAAGATGATCATCCGGGATCTTCTCGATCTTGGCCAGGGGTCGATTATCGAGCTAGACAAGCTTGTGGGAGAACCTATGGAAGTATTGGTCCACGACAAACTAATCGCCAAGGGAGAAGCAGTGCTTATGGACGAAAAATTGTGCGTGCGCTTCACCGATATTGTGACGCCCCGAGAGCGAATCGAAAAGCTGCGATGAAGCACCCTGCACAAAAACCGCAGGAAACAACTATGCAATCTCCGCAAACAACCGGTCCGAAGGTTGCGGGTTCCAAAACCGCCTCCTCGGAGAAGCTTGTTACAGAACAGGGCAATGTAATTGCCCGTGCTTCAGATTGTGTGTGAATAGCATGCTTTATACCCGTCAGTAACTCCCCTAAGGGTCTTCACTCACCCATCACCCACAAAATCGTGTCCCACCCTGAAACCGGTCATTATCCTGTTTTCGCCTCTACTATTATTGTAATTGACGAGAATGAAAAATTAACGCTATAGTATTCAAGGTATAAATGGATGATTGAATTTTTTTATACTCTTTTTCGTCTAATTATTGAACATCGGATTGCATAGTGCCCCGGCTGGATCCACACATTGTACTCAGGTTCTGCAGGGGTGACCATAAGGCATTCCGCGCCGTTGTGGAGCACCACCAGGAAAAACTTTCCCGGTTGGCCTTTTCCATACTCGGTAACAGGGAAGACGTTGAGGATGTCGTACAAGAAGCCTTTATCAGAGCATTTAATGCCAGGAAGAGCTTTCGCGGTCGCTCAGGCATCGGGACGTGGTTGTACCGGATCGTATTCAACCTCTGCGTCGATCTCAAACGCTCTCAGGCCAGGGCGAATATTGAACCGTACGATGACTCCCGGAAACCTTTCACCGAGCAGCCGGCAGGACGCCTCAAGGACCCTCTGCACGAACTGGAAAGTGCCGAGACTGCCCAGTTGATTCGACGCGCGCTCGATGATCTCACCATCGAGCAGAGGACAGCGGTGATGCTCAGGGAAATCGAAGGCCTGTCTTATAAGGAGATAGCCAAGGTCATGGGTTGCTCAAGGGGAACGGTCATGTCCCGGCTGCACTATGGGAGGAAAAGGCTGCAGGAGCTGCTTCGATCTTTCAAGGATTGAACAACTTTTTATAGAGGAGCACAATACAGGTCAGATATGATAAAGCGAGTGAACATTGAATGCGCTCTCGTTTCCCGCTGGCTGGAGCCATACTTCGACGGTGAGCTGGGTCGCCACAGGGCCAACCTTGTACGAGCCCACGTGCACCGTTGCCCGTCATGCCTCCATCAACTGAAAGAGATGGAGGTCCTGCGTTCGGCTCTTGTGCGGGCAGCCGCCGGGATTGCTCAGCCGGCGGGTTTTGAGGAGATGTGGGCACGGCTTTCCCCCATGCTTCCGCAGCCGGACAATGATTCTACGGGCCCGCAGTGGTTTGAGCGGCTGAGGAGGGTGCTGATCCCTCAGCGGCTGGCCTGGGTGCCGGTTACGCTAGCACTGGTGCTGGTGGCTGCCATCGGCATCTTCTGGCAAATCCGGGGGACGACGCCATCGGTATCCAACGCCGTGATCATCGACTACCTCGAAAGCCGGCATTCTTCAGTCATGGTTTTTCAGCCCGAAGATCCCGGCGATATGACTGTTATATGGCTCTTCGAGGAGAAAAGCGCATAACCGGCGACCTGCACCGCCAAACCGCGAGATGATGTGACAGTAATTTGGTTCTTCGAGAAGAAAGGCGGAGATTTTTCGGCATGAAACGAAAGGTCTGCATTCTCATTGCCGTTGGGCTTGCCTTACAATTGGGGATGATGACCCTTGTCCGTCATGGACAGGCCCAATCCCGCGGGAAAGTCCACATATGGGTGCGTGCCGTAGCTGCATCCAACGCTGGCAAGCATACCGACCCACGACTCCAGGACATCCGCCGCAAGCTGGACACTCTTTTTCGATATACGTCCTATAGCGTCATCTCAGAGGTTAAAAGGACAATTATTTTTGGCAAAGGGGTCCGCATGAGCCTCCGTACCGGCCGTAAGCTGACTGTTACACCCCGCGCTTTTGAAAAAGGGATGATCCGGATGGATATGAAAATAGTTGAGGGAAACCGCGTTACCTTCAAAACCAACTTGCGTCTGGCCAATGGGGGTACGTTGCTGATCGGGGGACCGCGCCAGGGGAAGGAAGTCATTATTTTTGCCATAACAGCCAGGGTGCAGTAGCTGGCTGGAGGAGAGATTAAAAAGACGTCTTCTGATCTTCATTTTTGCCCAAAGGGTAAAATAAGTTTGTTTGAGTGAATTTTTCAATTGAATATTTTCAATCTCCCATCCGTCTAATCAATAGAAAAACAAAGGAACAAATGATGACGGCTCTGACGAAAACACAATGCAGGGTGAAGACGAGCGCAAGAGTTTGAGACAGTGACATATATATAAAGGAGAGAATCAATGAAAACAAAAATCATTATCTGCATAACGGCCGTTTCCTTGATCCTGGTTACCACCCCCGCGCAAAGTCTGGCTGGTTCGAGACATCACCATCATAACCGTCACTGGGAAGGTGCGGCTGTTGTCCTGGGCGGTATAGCCGCCCTTGGTATTGTGTCGGGCTTGATAGCTCAGCCGCGTCCTCCAAGAGTTTACTATTACCCGGTTCCTCCGGCGTACTATCCCCCGCCCCCTCCGTCAAGATGGGTTCCGGCACACTGGCAGATCACACGCGTATGGGAACCTGAGACGCTGCATCGGGTCTGGGTGCCTTCGCATTACGATAATGTGGGCAACTGGATAGAGGGGCACTGGGAGGAAAGAAGATCGGGAGGACGCTGGGTGGTGAAAAGAGTGTGGGTTCCGGGACACTATCAATAATTTTGCCTCTTCCTTTTTTCTCGACAACAGGGGACGGGTGGAAACGCCTGTCCTCTTTTTTTGGTGCGCCCCTATCAAAATCCACCCTCACCCCCGCCCTGAAGTGAGGAGAGGGAGCCCTTGAAGTTCCGTAAGCCAGCACCATTTTCATGCTCCGGGGGTACAATGCCTGAATGACAATTATGAGAAAAAATATCCCAGGCACATCGACGATTAAAAAATTGACTTTGTACCTGCCTGTATGGTACAAAAAACCATATCGTTAATTATTTTAAAGAGCGTGCCCTTAAGGAAGAGAGAGAGGTTTGTCAACATGGCCAAGAAAATCATGATCGTGGACGATGAGCAGGATGTATTGACATACCTGGGCACATTGTTCAAGGATAACGGTTACGAGATTGCCACCGCCATGGATGGCAAAGAGGGATTGGAAAGGATAAAACAGTTCCGGCCGGACCTGATCACCCTTGACATCATTATGCCCAATCAGTCAGGGGTTGGGTTGTATCGGGAGTTGAAAAAAGACGAAAGTCTGCGAAACATTCCTGTAATCATCTTAAGTGGTGTAACCCAATATCAAAAATTCTTCTCCCGCAATCATCATACTATACCCAAGCCGGTCGCCTTTGTGGAGAAGCCTTTCGATCCTTCCAATCTTATATCATTAATTAAAAAAATTATAGGGTGAACGACGGACCTTCGAAGTGAGTGCCGGGCGGTACATGGCTTTTTCCCTGGCTGGGCCGGGATTGATGATTTCCCGGAAAACGGCCGCCTTTTTCCCACTGTGATGTATTTGAATCATCCAGCCTTGGATGCATTGTTGTAATAAATGATAAATGGATAAGAAAGTGTTCGAGAACATCAATGTTTCCCTTTTGGTCAGGCCGGAGAAACTCTGTTGAAAATTAAGCTGCTTTTAGGCGCTCATGAGCCGGGTGGTTCGAGATTGGAAGCACGTGCATGGGCATGAGCTTAAAATAATAACCGGGAGAAGATAGAGAATGACACTGCTGCAACTTCTGACGTATGTATCGCTGGTTATATTCGGGATCGGGATAGCAAGGACGGCCATCAAGTATGTAAAAATGCCCATTCACCTTCGGTGGGAGCTTTATCCGGTGGCTCATGAAAAAGGCCGCGATTACGGGGGTTCGTATTTCGAGAACCTGGACTGGTGGACAAAACCAAGGAAAAAATCGCTCCTTGGTGAGATTAAATTCATGATCCCGGAAATCCTTCTCATTCGGACCCTTTTCCATCATAACCGCAAATTGTGGAACGCTTCTTTCCCTTTCCACGGGGGCCTTTACCTGCTCATGGGGCTGCTTGGTCTTATCCTCATCGGGGCAGTGGTGCAGGCGTTCGGTGTAGCCGTCAGCCCGGAATCTTCGAGCCGGCTTGTCACCTTGTTGTATTATGTAACGGTACTTATCGGTTTCGCTGGCCTCACCTCGGCCTTATGGGGTTGCGCGAGGCTATTATTCACCCGCTTTACCGATGAGGATCTCAAAATATGCAGTACCCCGCTGGACTATATCAACCTGTTTTTTATCCTGGCCGTGCTGCTAAGCGCCCTGAACGCCTGGCTTTTCGTTGATAATGGGTTCATAATGGCCAGGGAATATATTCAGAGCCTGATCACGTTGAAGTCGTTCTCAACCACCAGCTTGGCGTTGAAGGTGGAAATTATACTACTGGCACTCTTTATGATTTATTTTCCCTTTACGCACATGACCCACATGTTCACTAAATATTTCACATATCACAAAGTGCGGTGGGAGGACGAACCGAACATCAGGGGTGAGGAGATCGAAGCCCGGGTCAAGGCTGTTCTTCAGCGAAATGTCAGTTGGGCTGCGCCCCATATTCCGACCGGGAAAAAATGGAGTGAAATCGCTAAGGAGAATAATGAATGAAGCGAAAGAAAGTAAAAATAGGGGACATAAGTAAAGATACGGAAAAGTTAGCCGAGCTGAATCCGGCTGAATATATAAAGCTTCCCCCGCCATTCGACAACCCCGAACCTGCACCGGTTCCTGAGCTTACCGAAGAGCAGAAAAAGAAATTCGACGCGTCGCTGGACGGTTACCTGGCCCTGGGTTTGACACGACCCCAGAGCAAGGAAGAAGAGGAAGAGATGGTCAAGAAGTTCATCTCCGGACTGAAGAAGCTGATGTCCGAGGATGACAACTGGACGTTCTTGCAGCCGCTGATGCTCTCCATTGAATACTGCGCCCGATGCCAGACGTGTTCCGAGGCATGTCCTGTCTTTACGGCCAGCGGGCGGGAGGAGATCTACCGTCCCACTTACAGGGCCGAGGTGCTCAGAAGACTTTACCATCAATATATAAAGCCCGGCGGCAAGCTGCTGGGGAAATTAAAGGGGGGCATTGAGCTGAACTGGACCACTATCTCCAGGCTGGCCGAATTGGCTTATCGCTGCACCCTCTGCCGGCGGTGTGCCTCGGTATGTCCCATCGGGGTGGACAACGGGCTCATCGCCCACGAGATCCGAAAGCTTTTCAGCCAGGAACTGGGCATAGCTCCCAAAGATCTGCACGAGCAGGGCACGGTTCAACACCTGAGGATAGGCTCCAGCACGGGCATGACGCCGGTGGCATTAAAAGACAATATTGAGTTCATGGAAGAGGAAGTGGAAGAAAGGACAGGCATGAAGTTCAACTGGCCCGTGGATAAGGAGGGCGCTGATATCCTCCTCATCCACAACGCCGGCGAGTTCCTGGCCTGGCCGGAAAACCCCGAGGCTTTCGCCATTATCCTGGAGGCGGCGGGGATCAGCTATACGCTGTCCAGCGATCTTCTTGGCTACGACGCGGTTAATTACGGGCTTTGGTACGATGACATCCAACTGGCTCGCGTGGCCCACAAGCACGTCGAGGCGGCTAAAAAACTCAAGGTCAATAAAATCGTCCTTGGTGAGTGCGGGCACTCCCACAAGGCTCTCGCCGTTGTGGCGGATCGCGTTTTTTCCGGAGGCGACCTTGTCCCGCGGGAAAGCTGCCTTACGCTCCTCGAGGACATTGTCAAAAACGGCAAACTGAAGCTCGACCCCCAGCGCAACGATTTCCCCGTGACCCTCCACGACCCGTGCAATATCGTCAGGTCCATGGGAATCGTCAAGCCCCAGCGGGAAATTCTTCGTATCATCGCACCGAAGTTTCGCGAGATGGAGCCACACGGTGTGGACAATTACTGCTGCGGCGGAGGCAGCGGATTCGCCATCATGCAATCCATGAACTTCCCGGATTGGCGCTCGTCCATCGCCGGCAGGATGAAGCTCAAGCAAATTTTAGATGCCTTTGAGGATGAACTGGACCCATCCATCCACAAATACCTGTGCGCCCCGTGCTCCAACTGCAAAGGCCAGATACGCGACCTCTTCAACTACTACAACGTATGGGAGAAGGCCGGCATTCTGTACGGCGGGCTGGTGGAACTCATCGTAAACGCCATGACCGACATCGAAGAGCCCTTCATCAAGTGGGAATGGATGTAGCCCCCCAGCTTATTATGGGTTGTGAGTTACGAGTCAGTGCGCAACCTGTCATTCGGAACATGCTCTTAACGCGCAACCCGGAACATAATAAAGGTTGGCACATCCCATTCTATGGATCTTGATTGTAAGGTTCCCTCTCAAGAAAGGTGGTTTCGATGGCCGTTCGCGTTGAGGTGGCATTCAAGCCGGAAGTCCGTGACAGCCTGGGCGAGAAGGTCAAGGGCCGAATCCTGACGGACCTTGGAATCGCGGTGGATTCGGTTCGCACCGTTGAGGTCTATACTGTTGACGCCACCTTATCTCCACAACAGATCCACGCTGTTGCCGAGGAATCACTGCGCGATCCCATCGTTCAGGATGTTTCTGTGGGGCGGCCCATCGCCCGGGATTTCGACTGGTGTATCGAGGTGGGGTTCAAACCGGGTGTCACCGATAATGTGGGCCGCACGGCAAGGGAATCCGTGGAGCTCCAGACGGGCTATACCTTTTTGCCGGAAGAAGGCGTCTACACCTCCCGCCAATACCTCATCCGGGGAGCCATATCTTTTAAAGATGCCCGGCGCATAGCCGACCAGCTCCTGGCCAATGACCTGATCCAGCGCGCCATCGTCGTCTCCCGGGACAAGTGGTCTCCGGAGCGGGGCGTGGACGTATTCGTGCCCCGCGTTCGCTCCCATGAGGACGTGCGGGTGGAGGAAATCGATCTGGAAGTGCCGGACGGTGAACTGATGCGCATCAGCCGGGATCGCGTGCTTGCACTGAGCCTCAGGGAGATGAAGGCCATCCGTAACTATCTCCGCCGTCAGCGGGTACAGGCCCGACGGGCGAAGGTGGGCCTGGGAAGGCGGATCACTGACGTGGAACTGGAATGCCTGGCCCAGACATGGTCAGAGCATTGCAAGCACAAGATATTCAACGCTGGTATCCGGTACCGCGATGAAGAGGGCAGGGTGGAGTTCATTGACGGGCTGTTCAAGACGTACATCCGCGGCGCCACCGAGGAAATCCGCCGCAGGTTGGGCCAGCGGGACTTGTGCCTCTCCGTCTTTACGGACAACGCAGGGGTCATCAGGTTCAATAACGACTGGAACCTGGTCATGAAGGTGGAAACCCACAACAGTCCCTCCGCTCTGGATCCATACGGGGGGGCTCTTACGGGCATAGTGGGCGTTAATCGAGACCCGTTCGGCACAGGCAAGGGCGCGCGGCTTATCTTCAACACGGATGTCTTCTGCTTCGCTTCTCCCTTTTACAACAGGCCGATCCCGTCCCGCCTGCTCCATCCCAGGCGCATATACGAAGGCGTTCGTGAGGGCGTAGAGCACGGAGGCAATAAAAGCGGCATTCCCACGGTTAACGGCAGCATTGTCTTTGATGACCGATTCCTCGGCAAACCCCTGGTTTTTTGCGGTACCGGCGGCATCATGCCCCGGGAGATCCGGGGAGAGCCCTCGCACATCAAGGAGGCGCGGCCCGGCGACTGGGTGGTCATGTGCGGCGGGCGCATCGGCAAGGACGGCATTCACGGCGCCACGTTTAGCTCCGAGGAACTCCACGAAGGATCTCCGGCCACGGCGGTGCAGATCGGCGATCCCATCACCCAGAAGCGCATGACGGACTTTCTCCTGGAGGCCAGGGATCGCTGCCTCTACCGGTGCATCACGGACAACGGCGCCGGGGGGCTGAGCTCATCGGTGGGTGAAATGGCCCGCGATCCGGGAGGTGCTGAGATTCATCTGGAACGCGCACCGCTGAAGTACCCGGGGCTCCACCCCTGGGAAATTCTTCTCAGCGAAGCACAGGAGCGTATGACCCTCGCCGTGCAGCCGGAGTGCCTGGAGAAGTTCCTGGACCTGGCCCGGCAGATGAGCGTTGAGGCCACAGTGCTGGGCGCGTTCACCGATGAGAAGCGGTTTCACGTTCTCTACCAGGGCCGCACGGTGGGGTGCCTGGATATGGACTTCCTCCACGAGGGAGTGCCCCGGATGAGGCTGTACGCCCGCTGGCGGCCTCCGCGCCTCCGCGAACCCCGAATCCCACTCCCGGATGACCTGGGTGAAGCTCTGGAGCGCATGCTGGGCCGGTTGAACATCTGCTCCAAAGAAACCGTGGTCCGTCAGTACGACCACGAGGTTCAGGGAGGCAGCGCCATCAAGCCTCTGGTGGGGGCCGAGAACGACGGACCCGGAGACGCCGCGGTTCTTCGCGTCCTGCTGGACAGCGTGGAAGGGGTGGTGGTTGCCCACGGCATCTGCCCTCGCTACAGCGACATCGACACCTACTGGATGATGGCCAACGCCATTGACGAAGCCGTGCGCAACGCGGTCTCCGTCGGGGCTGACCCCGACAGGCTGGCGGGGCTGGACAATTTCTGCTGGTGCGACCCCATACAATCGGAAAAGACCCCCGACGGCCACTATAAGCTGGCCCAGCTCGTCAGGGCCAATAAGGCCCTCTACGACTTCACCACCGCGTACGGCGTGCCCTGCATCTCGGGCAAGGACAGCATGAAGAACGACTCTATCATCGAGGGGGTAAAAATATCCATCCCGCCCACTGTGCTCTTCTCTGTACTGGGTCTCATGGATGACGTGCGGCGGGCCGTGAGCATGGATGTAAAGCGGGAGGGGCACCTCGTTTACCTTGTGGGCCTCACCCGCGCCGAATTAGGAGGTTCCGAATATTTCGCCATGCACGGCGCCGTGGGGAACGCAGTCCCACGCGTGGACGCCTCCCCGGCCATACAGGCTTACCGCGCCCTGCATCGGGCCATCCAGAGAGGCTTTGTGGCTTCCTGCCACGACTGCTCCGACGGTGGGCTGGGCGTGGCCCTAGCCGAGTCGGCCTTTGCAGGCGGGTTGGGGATATTCGTGAACCTCGCCTTGGTACCGTCCGAAGGCATCGCGCGGGACGACTTCCTCCTTTTCTCCGAGTCAGCCGGCCGATTCGTGGTCACCGTCCCGCCCGACAGCCGCGTTGGCTTCGAGCGTACCATGGCCGGCGTGCCATGCGCGATGGTCGGCGCCGTGGACGGCTCCCGCCGCCTGAAAATCCTGGGCCTTATGGGGAAAACCGTTGTGGACGCCGACCTGGAGCGCCTCAAGGAAGCGTGGAAACGGCCGCTGAGGTTTTAGGGCAGTTCCCCTGGCCCTCGAGTTTACCTTCACCGTTTATACCAGGAAGCGGTTGAACGAGTGAAATTTTTGTATTCCGCTTCCCCATCGTACCAACCTTCAATGTTGTTGACTTAATGTCCCCTGGCCACTACTTTCAGGGGGAAGAGGGAAAGTCAGAAAACCATCTCCCCCAGGTACATAATGTAATAGAAGTATCCGCTTTGATCAGCAACATATTGATCAACGATATTACAGTCAAATTACCGCCAATAATAGATGAAGGATGTTGTTGGGGTGGCCCGGACGACTTGTCGTCCGGGTCGCGAAGCGACAAGAGGTTTTGCCCGGTGCACCCGCGCCCGGGAACCATTAAAAGAGCCATGTACTGCCTCTTGCTGCTGCGCAGCCCGGACAATAAATTGTCCGGGCCACCCCTCATGGAACCTGAATGCCATTAATGTTTGGCCGGTATTGAATCACAGCTTTCGGTCCAATGGTTAAGCAATAAGAATTTAATAAAAATCAGGCAATTAATGTTTTATTTGCTGACCTGATAGGATAATCCTATAATGTATTATAAGAGAATAATAAGATATCGCCAAGAATCTAAAACAAGGGTTTCAACAGGGCCCGTTTTTCCATCCTGAGGCGAGTTCCTGACAATCTGTATCGATTCAAACTATTGGGAGGTAATGCCATGGCCCGTCTTGATCAGTTGCCCGAACCGATGCGGTCGCGCATCGCTGCGCTGGAGTGCCCGACCTTTGAAACCCAACCCTGGATGGAGGGGCCGCCCCTGAGCGGTCGTCGCGTTGCAATTGTTTCCACCGCAGGCCTGCACCGCCGCGGCGACAGACCTTTCACGCCCATGTCAGGCGAATATCGGGTCATACCGGGCGACATCGGCGTGAATGACCTGGTTATGAGCCACATCTCCACTAACTTCGACCGCACCGGCTTCCAGCAGGACTGGAACGTAGTCTTCCCTCTGGACCGGCTCCACGAGCTGGCGGACCGGAGCATTATCGGCAGTGCCGCCGATTTCCATTACTCCTTTATGGGTGCCACCGATCCCGGGTAAATGGAGCCGACCGCGCGCGGCCTGGCCGGTTTGCTCCAAAAGGACCGGGTGGACGCCGTCCTGCTCGTACCCGTTTGACCGTTCTGCACGCGCGCAGTTGGCGGGCTTGCACATTTTTTCGAAGAACAAGGGCTGCCCACCACCCAGATCAGCCTTATCCGCGAACACACCCAGATCATGAAACCGCCGAGAGCACTATGGGTGTCTTTCGAACTCGGCCGTCCCCTTGGCGTGCCCAACGATGCGGCGTTTCAAACACGGGTGCTGCTGGCCGCTCTGAAACTCCTGGAGGCATCCAGCGGGCCCGTGCTGGAGGATTTTCCGGAGGGTGCGCCGGTTCCGGGAGATGAAGGTACCGCATGGATTTGCCCGGTGAATCTGTCCACAGAAAAGGCCGACCTCAGCGACGTGGAGCAGTTACGCACGGCGTTCAAACGGGAGATGACGCAACTGCGCTCCTGGTACGACCTTGCGGTAAAAAAACGCGGACGCACCACGGTTGGCGTGAGCAGCCTCGACCTGGAGACCATCGGTGATTTTGTCAGCGTCTTCCTTGACGGCAGTATTCCCGAAAACCCGAGAGGAGACCTTCCCCTGGCGCTGGCGCTCAAGCTCGCTGCGGATGATTTGAAGGCTTACTACTGCGAGGCGGTTACTGCCCAGCCGGGACAGGTATCGCCGGGAAGTGATACGCTTGCCGATTGGTTCTGGGGAGAGACGATGGCGGCGAAAGTGCTGCTCGCCGTCAAGCAGTCCTGTTCGAATAGCGATGATGAAATGTTGCAGGCTGTCGGCAAGCGGCTTCTTGTCCCCATGACCCAGGCACACCGCGGTTCCCGGGAATAATTCTTTTTTCGCACCGGTTGCGGGATATTGTTTTGAGATTCATTAATGGCGTGGAGCCGGGACGACCGGTCGTTTTGGTCATCCGGCAAATTGAAGAGCTTCTATGTGAGAACGTTGCCGTTCTCACCAGGACAACGCAGGACTGAAAACCATGTCTGAAAGCTACTTCCAGGATTTTATGCCCGATAACGTCTGTTTTGGTTGCGGTACAGAGAACCCGGACGGACTGCACATCAAGAGTTACTGGGAAGGAGACGAGGGCGTGTGCATCTGGCATTCGCAGCCAAAATACCATGGCTGGGAAAAAGTGATCAACGGCGGCATTCTCGCGACCCTGATTGATTGCCACTGCATGGGGACCGCTCTGGCTGCCGCCTACCGCGCCGAGGGCCGGCCGATGGGTTCCGAGCCCGTATACCGTTACGCCACCGGTACTATTACGGTCAGATATCTGAAACCGACTCCTAACGACTGTCCAATCACCCTGCGCGCACGGGTGGTGGAAACCAAAGGCCGCAAAACAACGCTGGCTTGTGATGTGATTGTCAACGGCGAGATTACCACCCAGGCGGACGTGATCGCTATACGCGTTCTGGAGGGAACACCCTCGAAAAACGGCCCGTTCAAATAACCTTCCCTGGCAATAAAGTTAAAGGTTGTATACTGTCTGTAATGTCAAACATGGGTAACACCAGTTGAAGGAGCATAAAGAAATAGCCTTTGCTGTTAGTGCAATATGATTATGCCACCCCTCTTTAAAATCTGCTGATATTGAGGCACTTCCTAATAAAAGGAGGTGCTGGATGGAAAAAGAGGTGCCCTTTACCATGAGAGAGATGGAGCGTTATGGTGTGATACAAGCCTTATTGGTGAAGAAAATGACCGCTGGAGAAGCTGCTTCTGCTGGTGGGCTTATAGGATTTGCTGGAAGCAAATCCTGTCTCATAAGTTGGCCTTCCACTTCTTTACTTCATTCCAACTTTCCTTCCCCATGATCTTTATCTTGACCAGGGGGATACCATGTGTGTTCCGTTTCCCAACAAAATGCTTCTTTTTTCTTGACACCCAAGCGTTTCTCCACTATCATATGATCGGCAAAAAGAAAGTTGTTATTTTAATAAGTTAGACTTTTTACTCCTCTCCGGAAACGAGTTGTTTCCATACAATATATCGGAGGCAATCTATAGAAAAAAGCTCCTTGATGCCGACAGAAAGGAGGTGAATTCAGAAAGGAAAGGATCGAAAGGGACATCGTGGTATTTCATGTTCGTATGTCCCCTTACAGTCCTGATTTGTCTCTCTTTTCTTGATACGCTGCACGCTGAGTCTCCTGCAGTTGTCTCTTTTTCTCTTTTCCCGGTCCGGATAATCCAGCATTACACCCCGGCACAATAATCCAACTGATGCTTTCTTTGCTGTATAGATTGATAGTGATTCGGTTGAAAGGAATGAAGCAAAAGGTTTGCTGTCAAACCGAGCGTCTCTAATGAAATATAAAAATGAGACGCAATCCTCACAAATTGTTCTCATCGAACAAGAGGAGGAAACTGGCAATGAGAGAAAAGGGCAAGAAAATTTCAAGAAGGGATTTTCTCAAGACCACAGGGGCTGGACTGGCAGGAGCCGGGCTGCTTTCGGGTTCGTTAAGCAAACTGGCGGGCAAGGCTCATGCAGCCGTGTCCCCTCCGGACCTTGCCGTGGAGAAGGATGCTGTCCTCAGGGTGTTGAGGTGGAGCCCCTTTGTGGGATCCGACAAAAAGTACTGGGAGATCAACACCAAGAAATGGGAGAAGGCCACAGGGCGTAAGGTCATTACAGAGTATCTTTCCTGGGAGGATGTAAGGCCCAAGGCAGCCATGGAGGCATCTGTCGGGGCCGGCCACGATATCGTGCTTGGATGGCACGACGACCCTCACCTCTACCCGGATAAACTTCTGGATGTGACCGATGTGGCTGAATACCTCGGTGCAAAATATGGGGGATGGGAGTCGGTATGTTTTAAATATGGAATTCATCCGCCTACGGGAAGGTGGATCGCCCTTCCAATGGGTGCGCCGGGACAGCAAATTGTTTACAGACAGAGATGGGTGAAGGAGGCGGGATACGATAAATTCCCCACAGACACCGAGAATTTCATCAAGCTCTGCAAAAAGCTCAAGCGCATGGGACATCCCGTGGGTTTTGCCATGGGTCATGCCGTGGGAGACGGGAATAACTGGGTCCACACCTGGCTGTGGTCATTTGGGGCTAAGACCGTTCACAAGGACGGTTCTGTCGCCATCAAGAGTTCCGAGACCCGGATGGCCCTTGAGACCATGAAAGAGCTGTATGATGATGCCATGATTCGGGGAGTGGCCTCGTGGCTGGATCCTCATAACAACAAGGCCTTTCTCGCAAACCAGATATCGGTCACAAACAACGGCATCAGTATTTACTACGCCGCCAGGCAGAAGTTCTCTGATATCGCGGAAGACTTGAACCACGCATCGCTGCCCATAGGACCGGCAGGGAAGCCGACTGAATTGCACCTGTTCGACCCTGCCTTCATCTTCAAACACACCCCTTTCCCCAATGCAGCAAAGCACTATATGGCTTTTATGCTGGAGGAGCCTCAGTGTGGTCCCTGGACGAATGCCATGCGGGGATACGTGACCCCGGGTCTCAAGGCCTATCGCGATCTCCCCGTGTGGACCGAAGATCCGAAGCACACACCATATCGGGACTGCGTCAAGAACATGCTGTGGAACGGGTACGAAGGACCCATCGGCCCGGCATCGGCTGCTGTCATGGCCGAGTATGTCGTTGTGGATCTTTTCGCCAATGTTTGTGCGAGGGGAATATCCATCGATAAGGCTATCCGCACAGCAGAAAAAGCCATTGCACGATATTATAAATAGGCGTGGAGGTTTCCTTCTTTTAAAGGGCGACGCAGAGGGCCTGTTTTACTATAAGTGAAAGTCTTAAATAAGATGACATTGTGTTGATCGTATTAAAGAAAGCACATTGGATTACTTCATTGCTAGTGCCATTCCCGCGAAAGCGGGAATCCTTTCTCTTTCCCACATTCCTCCCGGGTTCCTGCTTGCGCAGGAATGACATGAAGGTTATGAAGGTATATTTATACGTTAGCTTACTCGCACGATACCAGTTTTCTATAGACGTTCACTATAGTAAAATCACCAATCAGCAATGCAAAATTAACAACTTGATAACGAGCGGTTCTTACAATGTTAAAGTGCTAATTGCTGATTTTCCATTTTGCAGTTAAATACGCAACCGGGCCCTCGGCGCACCCTTTATGAAGGAAATGAGTTACTATGGAGTTGAGCCTTGGATTCCGCAGCAACAATGGAGCAAGCGAATGGGCACCTGGTCCAGGTTTCGACAGAGGTTTTCGGATGCCCTTGAAAATCCGACACTCCTTGGATTTCTTTTTGTAGCTCCCGCAGAATTCATCCTTTTGGTCTTTCTTGCTTACCCTTTATTATTGGGTATCTGGCTCGGTTTCACCGACACGGTGGTTGGGCGAGAGGGCAATTATATTGCCCTTGATAATTATATAAGCCTGGTTCACGATCCTACCTATTGGCTGACGGCATATAACACCTTTCTGTATACAATCCTGGCCGTGTTTTTAAAGCTTGTCCTGGGCGTGGGGCTTGCAATCGTCCTTAACCGTGATTTCAAGGCAAAAGGGCTCATCCGGGCCACTGTACTGCTCCCCTGGATCATCCCCACAGCCCTCAGCGCCATCTGTTTCTGGTGGCTCTATGATTCAACCTTCAGCGGAATTTCTTGGACGCTGATGAAATTGGGCCTCATCAGCGACAGGATCGATTTCTTGGGAGAACCTTACAACGCCAGGTTCTCCCTTATCGCGGCCAACGTCTGGAGAGGAATACCGTTTTTTACCATAGGGCTTCTGGCAGGGCTCCAGACTATCAGCCCGACCCTTTACGAGGCGGCGGAGATTGACGGTGCCGGATCGTGGCATAAATTCCGGAAGATAACCCTACCGCTGATAATGCCGCTCCTCATGGTTGTCACCGCTTTTTCCACCATCTGGACCTTTGCCGATTTTCAACTGGTCTGGGTGATCACAAAAGGGGGGCCTGCAGGCACCACACACATATTCGGAACACTCTCTTTCCAGAGGGCTATGGCCGGGGGACATTTCGGAGAAGGAGCGGCCATCTCAAACACCATGCTGCCGATCCTGGTCGTCTGCGTTCTTTTCAGCTATAAATATCTCAAAAGAGAGGATTGAGGCATGGTTGGGGAGAGGTTCGGATCCAAGATTGTAAAATTCTATATACCCCTGATTCTCTACCTGATGTTCCTTCTTTTTCCTTTTTACTGGATGTTCAATACCGTATTCAAGTCGGACAAGGAGCTGTACAACCTCGATTTAAACCCTCTCTATATCCATACTCCCACATTTGATAACATCTTTTATCTTTTTAGTGAGACCATCTTCCTCCGATGGATGTACAACACCTTTTTCGTGGCCATCCTGTCCACGGCTATATCCCTGGCGGCCAGTCTCCTTGCGGCTTACGCCATCCAGAGAATCAGATACAAGACCTCCGGCCCGACCGGAGTGGCCATATTCCTGGCTTATCTGGTACCGCAAACCATCCTGTTCATCCCCCTTGCCCACGTCATCTTCAAACTGAGATTATGGGATTCTCTCTGGTCGCTGGTATTGACCTATCCAACCTTCCTCATTCCTTTCTGCACGTGGTTACTGATGGGATACTTCAAGTCAATCCCCAAAGAGATGGAAGAATGCGCCATGATCGACGGCGCCAGCAGGATCAAGGTCTTCAGAAGGATTATTCTCCCTCTGTGTCTTCCCGGAATCTTTTCCGCCGGAATATTTTGCTTCACCCTCTCGTGGAATGAGTTCATCTATGCCCTGGCCTTCATCTCCATGACGAGCAGCAAAACAGTACCCATAGGGCTGGTCACCGAATTGGTCAGGGGAGATGTTTATCACTGGGGCCCGCTGATGGCCGGCGCACTC
Source organism: Deltaproteobacteria bacterium (assembly GCA_019310535.1). Classification (GTDB taxonomy): domain Bacteria; phylum Desulfobacterota; class JAFDED01; order JAFDED01; family JAFDED01; genus JAFDED01. The sequence continues at coordinate 1,729 of JAFDED010000064.1, read as the reverse complement.
TGTGCCTCGTTACCTGTGGCTCTTGTTTATTCTTTCTTTGTTGAACATTACGTGGCCGGATTGACAGGTGCGTTGAAGGAGTAAAGGTATTATGGCAGAAGTAAGACTGGAGAAAGTTTCCAAACATTTCAATGAAGTAATAGCGGTCAATGACTTCAATCTTTCCATAAAGGACAAGGAGTTTGTGGTTCTCGTGGGGCCTAGCGGATGCGGAAAGACCACCACCCTGAGGATGGTCGCAGGTCTTGAGCAGATAACAAACGGCGATATTTATATCGATGACCGTTGCATCAACAATCTGCCGGCCAAAGACCGGGACATCGCCATGGTGTTTCAGAACTACGCCCTCTACCCGCACATGTCAGTGTATGAAAACATGGGATTCGGCCTGGAACTGCGCAAAACCCCTAAGGATGAGATCAGACAGAGGGTCCAGGAGGCGGCGGAGATTCTCGGTATCCAGGACCTGCTGCACCGCAAGCCAAAAGCCATCTCCGGCGGACAGCGCCAGCGAGTGGCTGTTGGCAGGGCCATCGTAAGGAAGCCGAAGGTTTTTCTCTTTGATGAGCCGCTCTCAAACCTGGACGCAAAGCTCAGGGTTCAAACCAGGGTGGAGTTGAAGAAATTGCATGAACGGATTGCTTCCACCATCATCTACGTAACCCATGATCAGGTTGAGGCCATGACCATGGGGGACAGAATCGTGGTGATGAAGGATGGCTTTATTCAGCAGATAGGAACCCCGATGGAACTCTATAACGCCCCCGCTAACAAGTTTGTCGGAGGCTTCATAGGAAGCCCTGCCATGAATTGCATTGAAGCAGAGCTGGTACGATCAGGACGTTCGTTATTCCTCCAGACCGGCACTTTCAGGATCGACCTGCCGGAGGATAAGGCACAGGGGATCAAGAGTTACAAGGAAAAGAAGGTTATTGTGGGCATTCGACCGGAAGACCTCTTTGAGGCCGGTCACCATGTTCCGGGAAAGACAATCCCGGTCACTGTGGAAGTTGTAGAACCCATAGGGAGCGAGATTTACCTCAACGTGAGCGCCGGAAATTGCCCTCTGACAGCCAGGGTCGACCGGAAAACCAAAGTCAATCCCCATCAAAACATCACTCTGGAGCCTTCATTGGAAAACCTGCATTTATTCGACATCGGAACCGAAAAATCACTGCTCTGAGAAAATTCTTTATTATGATTATCCTATCAGGTCAGCAAATAAAACTTTAATTGCTTGATTTTTATTAAATTCTTATTGCTTAATCATTGGACCGAAAGCTGTGATTCAATACCGGCCAGACCTTAATGGCATTCAGGTTGCATGAGGGGTGGCCCGGACAATGTATTGTCCGGGCTGCGCAGCAGCAAGAGGCAGTACATGACTCGTTTAATGGTTCCCGGGCACGGGGTGCACCGGGCAAAACCCTTTGTCGCTTCGCGACCCGGACGACAAGTCGTCCGGGCCACCCCAACAACATCCTTCATCTATTATTGGCGGCAATTTGGCTGTAATATTGTTGATCAATATATTGCTGATCAAAGTGAATAATTCTATGGGGGTATCTACTTGACTCTCGTAACCACAATATATAGTATAATGACATGGAAGTCTGTCAAAGCGATCATGTTGGTGAAAATCTTCTCAGCTTAGTGAATCGGGTGGCATCACTACTTAAACGATGGCTCCAGGGCACGCATCAAGGAGCTATTCGAACATCTCACTTAG
>JAFDED010000141.1 GCA_019310535.1 Deltaproteobacteria bacterium | reverse complement strand
CCAACTGTCTCACCGGATATTGTAAACTTGCCCCCGGTGTTTCTAGATGAACTCCTCATCCAACACATAGACAAAAAAAGACAAGGGGGGTATGATGTTATTCCGTATCCCTGTCTTACAACAATTTTTATAAACGTCGATCGAAATGAATAGGCTCTTCCCTCCAGACCTTTTCTTCACAAGGGGTGAGGCGTACAATTTATCGGATAGCACACTATGCCAAATCATGCAAGTGCTTGGCGCACGCCTCAGCCACAAGAGATCATTATATATCCATTTCACGCAATTTCGGTTTTTCCAATGCAGCGGCTCTGGAAAACAGGTAAAAACCGAAGTACTTTGGTTTTCTTACTCATCGGCGCAGAGCGATCCGGCCTTGAATCCCGTGGCGACGGCCACCCCCCCGCCTGATTTCTCCCTGAGGGGGTCCTGGTATGCCAGTATCCTCCCGCATACCCTGACGTTGTCAATGAGCACACGACCCGCCGCATCCACCGGCTGAAGATTGGTATTGGCCTTCACGCCGGACCTGTCCAGGGGGTGGCCTTCCGGGTCGAACATGCAGGTTCGGAACCACGTTCCTCTCTTTGAGGGTTGGCAGACGGGGAGTCCGTAAAGTGGTTCCAGGAGTCCGCTGCGTTCGGCAACCAGTCCTCCGCCGCGTATTCCACCCGTGGCCAGGATGAACCGGTGAGCGCACATCTCTGTGGTTCGCCCGTGCCTGAACACGTGAATAGAGCGGCACTGTCGGTCCTCAAGGCTGACGCCCATAACTCGGGAGCCCAGCATGAGTCGCACATTGAATCGACTCAAGGCGTTATGGAGATGATTGAACAGCCGTTGCCCGGGTATGGAAGGCGGAAGTCCGGGTACTTCGAATATTCTCACCCCGAGCCGCCCTTCCAGGTGCTCACGCGTTGGACCGTCTTCGGTGAGCCCCAGGATGGCTGGAAAGCCGATGCGGGAGGCGGTCCCCACTAGGGGCCGGACCTGTTGGACAATGGAATCAAGGAGGTCCTCCCGCTCCAGTCGGCGTGCCAGCGCAGTGTTTGTTGCTCCCCCACATTTGCTTATGTCATCAACGGTGATGGTCTCTCCGCGCACCCCTTCCGCCTGCATATGCTCAGAGCCCGCAGCCGCCAGGTTTCCGGCCAGGGATGGTGCTGAAAACTCCCGCAGCCCCTGGAACCCCACCACCAGCATTTCTCCCTCCTCTTCCAGGTCGCCGGCTGACATGGAGCGCGGGATGATCCCGGTGAGCTTGACCGTCCCCATGACGGTTGGCAACGGGATCAGGCGGTCCAAATTTCCTTGATATTCCCATTCCGGCAAAAGGCCTTTGAAGAATCGGATGGCGTCCTCGATCCACTGTCGTCCCGCGAGAGCATAGGGATGCTCCGAATTATCTGCCGCAAGTTGGTCCAGAAGGATATCCGGCGCAGGCCCAGGGCGCGTGGATTCACCGGGATAATAGGCCAGCAGATCGATGCAGCCTGTAAATGTCAGCATATCCCCCATCCCGGAGGAGACCACACCAACCCGCTGGCCCTTTTGTGCCGAAGCAGCGGCAGCCACAAGCCCTGACAATCCCCCGCCAATCACGATGGTGTCGAAATCCATGAAGGTTATACCCCTGGTTCAGTAAACCGGGTGCACTTTTATGAAATATTCTCTTTCTTTCCTGCCTGGATAGGGTGGAAGCTCTAACTTAAGCAAAAAATTTTATTACGAAATAGAATTATCAACTTAGTGGTCTATTTCATAAATTGTGTTACGTATACGGGCTGTGTCCGCTTTAAATTTTTCATTCCCTATACTATGACATGACAGGCTGCCGCGGGCAGAGCAAAAGGCTTCGCCGGCGAAACCGGCTATGAGAAGGCACGGGCAAGCCCGCGGCTTTGCCCGTTGCATCCAATCGATGTAAGGGCGGTTCGCGAACCGCCCTTACATCACGGCAATCTCATCAATTTTGCAAGCTGCACATTATTTGACAGCTCAAAACACGTCATTATATTTATGAAATTGTGTACTTAGTTCAGAGAAAACGTTTACTAATTACGTCATTGTAATAAGCTTTTCCGAATAGAAATATTGGACCGAAAACCATGATTCAACCGTGTTGAAAAGTATTCATTACCATGATATCCGTGGGGTGGCCCGGACAATTTATTGTCTGGGCCGCGCAGCAGCAAGAGGTGATTCCGGTTTCCTTATAATGGATGGTGGCAGCGTTATGTTGCGCTGAGTAAATCCTCTTGTCGCTTCGCTACCCAGATGACAAGTCGTCTGGGCCACCCACTAACACTATCTTTGATCGCTTGGTTAGGGCCCGTGGTGCTCTCGAGCAATTACATATTACCAATTGGTTGCTTTGTTGCTGATTTACCTTTAAAAAAATTTTCTTACAAACAACTCTCATTGCTAATTTTACATGAAACTCATTTTACATGATCCAGGTTGAACGTTTCCATCGCTATCCCCCGGATCAATTCCTCTTCCCGGAGCCGTTCTCCCCAGGCCACCGGCCTTACCCCCTCCCACCGTTCCTCCAGCAAAGCCTTCAGCGCATGGATCCCTTTGTCCCCCGGCATCAGGATCTCACGAAGGTCAAGGGGTGAGATGCCCTGAAACTCATATTCTTCCTTCCTGTCGGGCACCGTATCATCCCGGCATGCAATCGGCGGCAGCACTTCCCGATGGGTGGTGCATAAGGCCGAGCTTCCCAGTCTGCGGCAGACGGCATCGCTGACCAACTGCGCCGCTAGGCGGTAAGTGGTGATCCCGCCTCCAAGCACGGTATAGAGACCCCCCACCCCGTTCAGCATGCCGTGATCCAGAACGGCGATACCCCGTGATTGCGATCCTGGCGGACGCCTCAGCTTCAGCAGGGGACGGATCCTGGAGTACGCCCTGATTGCCCGGGCATCCAGGACACCGGGAACTATTTGCCCGCCCCCTTCAATTATCTCGTCCACTTCCTCGGGGCTGGCCGCCGTCCGGTCCGATTCTGCGATTGCTCCTAAAATTGCAGCGGAGCCGCCGGTTATCACCACGTCTCCATCCGACCCTTGCGCCCGGCACCTGTAGATCACCGCGTTACTCAGGCGGCCCGTCATTAAAACAAAGGTCTCCCGTGAGAACAGCAGAGGGATGTTGATACCCGCTGTGGTGGCGATCTCGCCGACAAGGGCGCCAGCGGCGTTTATTATGCACCGTGATCGTATTTCAAGTTCTTCCCCGGACTGCCGGCACTGGGTCCTAACTCCCCGCACCTCCCCGCCTTCCACCATCAGGGATACCGCGGTGCAGTGTGTCAGCACCCGGGCTCCGTGCTCTTGTGCCGACCGGACGTTGGCCAGCGCCATAGCAAAAGGATTCACCACCGCCTCGGGCACGGCGATCGCCTCCCGCACCTCTGCCGCTAAGGCCGACTCTTGCTCCAGCACTTTGCCCGCCGGCAGCCTTCGGGCTGGTATGCCGATCTGCGAGAGGGCGTGCAGCAGCCGGTCGGCATAGCCCGGATCATCTCCGGGGAGCAGAACCGAAAGGCCTCCGGTCTCCTCGATGCAATGCCCGGCGATCCTGCGCAGAATACGGCTTTCATAGTAACACTCACGCGCTGCGACGGGATCCGCCACAACGTAAAACGCACCGCTGTGCAACAGATCTCTGTGCCGGTCGTTCGAGCCGTGAACCGGACCTTTCATCTCCAGCAGGACGCACTGAAAATTCCTCATGGAAAGATCGCGGGCAACTCCCACCCCGGTGCATCCCCCACCAATAATAACGACATCGGTCTGATCAACCATCTGACGTACTCATTGTCCCGGGCATCGTATTTCCCTGTGGTGGAAACGAAGGACCCATTGCTCATATTTCTCAGCAGGATAAGAAACAACCGGCCAAGAGGTTTTTGACAGGATAAGGGGATAATCATTACTTTTCTGTACGCCTATATCCCTTCCATCCTGTCATCCTGGCAAAATTACAAAGCTTTGAATCGAACAGTATATCCCATGCAATATGGAAAAAATTGAAATTGCGCCTCAGCACGGGCCAACGGATTTCATCCCTCCAGCAGATGGTGTCCATGCTGGCCCTGTTCATCTGAGCTTTGAGCGCTTGCAGTCTGAGCGATCGCTCCCGGGAGTTGGGCAGGGCAAGGATGTCGTCGATCTGCCGGACGGTTTGCCGGGCCAGCAGGATGCGCTCCTGGTTCAAGCGGAAGGTCTGCTCATCCAGAAAGCCATGCTGTTGCTTCAGCCGGTTCAGTCGCAGGGCGGCCTCGTATGTTGAATCCACAATCTGATCCCGGGTCATCCAGCGGGTTTCGTAGTTGAGCATTTGTTTCCAACTGGGCTGGAGAAGAGCCTGGCGATATTCCTCCAACCGCCGAAACCGAATGGCGTAGCCGTAGTGATCGGGCCTCTCGTAGGCCGGGCTGCCGGGGTCCAGAAAGGGAGCAAGCGGGGAGATGAAAGGATTGAGGCGCGGTCCGAAACGCTCCATCAGACTCCCGGCATACTCCACCGTGTCCATTACCGAAGTGGTGTCCTGCATGGGCAGCCCGATCATGAAGAAGAGGTCCATCTTGGAGCACCCCCGATCCAACGCCCACCGGATGTTGTCCTCCATGGCGTCATTGACGTACCGCTTGCCCACGGCACGACGGACCGCCTCGTCGTGGGAGTCCGGCGAAATCTCCAGGTTGAAGTTGGTCAGAGATCCTGCCACTAGGTCGAAATGTTCCTCGGGCGCAGGGTTAAAAAGTTCAAGCACCACGTGGTTCTTTACATGCAGCGGACGAAGCGTATTCAGCACCGCCCTGGCATAATCGTCCCCCGGCTGCCTGATGTCACCCACCACGAAAATGGGCGCATTGGTATAACGACCCACACGGGCGATGTCCTCCGCAATGCGCTCGGGAGAGCGCCATGCCGGTTGCGGGCGCACTGCGAATTCCTTCAGCGCACTGTGTGCGCCCCCGCAAAAGCTGCAATCATGGGTGCAACCCCGGCAGGTAATAACGGCGGTTATGGGATACTCCCACCAGTCGTGGATGGGCGTCATGCCCCGTATATCCATGAACTTGAGGGCGTTGCGAAAAAGCTGTCGATAATTGTTACCGAACCCGTCCAAGTCTGCCGGCACATGCGTCAGGGGATTGACGCGGACCTCGCCGCGATTGTCTTTCCACGTCAGATTGGGAATATTTTCCAGCTCACCGCGCCCGTTCATGGCCTTCATCAGCATGGCCATCGGCTCTTCGGTGGAATCTCCGCGGACGATGAAGTCCACCTCCGGATAGTGTATCAGCTCCCGGTGGAAATAAGTGGCTGAGTAACCTCCGAAGATCACCGGCACCCGGGGGTGAAGCCGTTTGCATATGCGGGCGATTTCAACACTGCCGTGGGCATGGGGAAGCCAGTGAAGATCAATGCCGAAAGCTCTGGTGTGGACACGGGCCAGTTCCTTTTCAACGTCATACTGGGGGTTTGTTACCATACGATAGGCCAGATTCAGAATGCGCACACCGAAACCGTGTCGACCAAGGTATTCCACCAGAGAAGAAAACCCCACAGGATACATCTCGAACTGAGTGGTGGAGGGGATCACGTCGCTGATAGGGCCGAACATGATGCTTTCCCGCCGGAAGTCGTATACACTGGGGGCGTGAAGGAGGACAAGATCAGTTTGAAAGTTGAACATATTCTTTCCCTTGCAATTTTGTACGGGCCGTGTTATCCAAAATTATAATCAACGGTTAGGAATGCCGTTGCCAATGCGTAAGATAGCACTCTCTGAACCGCACCTGCATCTTTGCCAGGCGAACTTCCGGATGCCACGGGTTGCATATTCAATATATGGCATCCGCACCGATGGGTCAAGGATATTTGCGTAACGGGAGTTTTCTCGAAAATTCATACAGATTTATCAAAATGCTTTGAATTTTTATCCCCTGCATTCATCAGTACATAAAAGAAGGAATTTTGGAGAAACTTTTCGAAAAGGGAGGGTGGTCCGGACGATTTGTGGTCCGGGTCGCGAAGCGACAAGAGGCTGTCCGCGCAAAGTCCTTGTTCTGCCGGCATGCAGGTGAACATGACCTGAATGACAATTACGTAGAAAATCATAACTGACTGGAGGAAAAGCGTATGGAAGTCGGCGATAAGGTTACATTCCCTTTCGCATCCGGGGAGAAGGAGGGGGAGGTCTTGAGAGTTTTAGAGAAGACGGTTTTCCTTAAGGTAGACTTTCCCCGCCATCCCGGAAAGATCATCAAGCGTCCCTTGCACGTGGTGGGGACCAAGCCCAAGCGCAGAAAGAAACGGACGAAAAAGTCCTGATTGGATGCAGTGATGGAAAACAATTCTAGAGAAGGCCGATTACTGCGCGTGGGGAACATGGAGCCCCGCCTTGATCCCTCGGTGTACCTTGCTCCGGGGGCGATAGTGATCGGGGATGTGACCATCGGACATCAATCGAGCGTGTGGTTTTACAGCGTGCTTAGGGGCGATGTGAACTTCATCAGGGTGGGCCGTATGGTCAACATCCAGGATATGAGCATGCTGCACGTTACCCAGAGGCGCCACCCGGTCATCATCGGCGATTACGTCTCCATGGGGCACGGTGTTGTGGTGCATGGGTGTGTTATTGAGGACTGGTGCCTGATCGGGATACGCTCCGTCGTACTGGACGGGGCGGTGGTGGGAGCGGAGAGCATCATAGGCGCGGGCGCGCTGGTGCCTCCGGGCATGCGCATCCCGCCCCGCTCTCTTGTCATGGGAATTCCGGGCAAAGTGGTCCGTGAGACCACACCGGAGGATCTGGAGCTGACCCGGACGGCCACCGATAGCTACAGGCAAAACGCCGAGTTTTACCGCTCATCGGCACGCTGGGCTGCGGGAATGTCTGTATCAAGTCTGGATCACGCGTGCGAAGATAAATGAGCTTGTTTCTCTTTTTATTATCTTATAGGATTATCTTATCAGGTCAGCAAATAAAACGTTAATTGCTTGATTTTTATTAAATTCTTATTGATTGACCATTGGACCGAAAGCTGTGATTCAATACCGACCAAATCTTAATGGCAGTCCGGGCTGCGCAGCAGCAAGAGGCAGTACACGGATCGTTTAATGGTTCCCGGGCGCGGGTGTACAGGGCAAAACCTCTTGTCGCTTCGCGACCCGGACGACAAGTCGTCCGGGCCACCCCAACAACATTCTTCATCTATTATTGTATTATTGGCGGCAATTTGACTGTAATATCCTTGATCAAAATGGAATGCTCTGGATTGATACTGAACAATTAGGAGATATATGAAAATCAGCGGCAACATAACCGTTAACATTGAGAGACACCCCGGCGGCAGGGCTGCGCTTGAGGTTGTGCGGACCCTGCGGGAAAAAGGGTGCGCAGCCTACATCGTCGGCGGTGCGGTGCGGGACATGGTTTTGGGCCGCGAGCCGGGGGACTTTGACGTGGCCACCGACGCGGAGCCAAAAGAGATTACCGTCATATTCCCCCACACCGTGCCGGTGGGAGCCCAATTCGGCACTATTCTGGTGGTGGTGGAAGGGCGGCCTGTCCAGGTCTCCACGTTGCGCAAAAGGCCGGGTGAGCCCGTGCCTTCCATTGAAGAGGCGATCCTGCGCGACGCCGAACTGCGCGACTTTACCGTGAACGCTCTCTTCCTTGATGTGGAGAAAAAATACATTATAGACCCGCTGGGGGGCTTGGAGGATGTACAGTCGCGGCTTCTGCGCACAGCCCTGGACCCGGTGGACATCCTCACCGATGACCCGGCCCGCATCCTGCGGGCCGTGCGGCTGGCGGCCAACAACGGGCTGTCATTGGATGGCTGTCTTTCCGAGGCCATGATAGACTCGTCCTCCCACCTGATGAGCGTTGCGCCCGAGCGCGTAAGGGACGAGCTTGTGCGCATGCTTACCGGTCACGACCCCGGCCGCGCGCTGGAACTTATGTCCGAGCATGATCTCCTCACCTTCATTCTGCCCGAGGTTGAGGCCATGAAGGGTGTGCGCCAGCCCGATTGTTTCCATCCGGAGGGCGACGTTTACACGCACGTTAAACTCATGATGGGGATGCTGCGGAATCCCGTGCTGGTTCTTGCTCTGGCGGCGCTTCTGCACGATGTGGGAAAGCCCCTGTGCCGAACCAAGGTGGACCGAATTCGGTTTTACCGCCACGATCAGGTGGGCGCCCAGTTGGCTGACGACATCTTGAAGCGCCTGCGTTTCCCCAACTCCGTCCGGGCGGCGGTGGTGGCCTGCGTGGAGAACCACATGAAATTTAAGGACGCGCTGGAGATGCGGCAGGGAACTCTGAAGCGGTTATTATCGCGTAAGACCTTCCCGGTTGAGATGGAACTTCATAGACTGGACTGTTTGGCCAGCCACGGCGATATGCGCACTTGGGAGTTCCTCTCGGAACAGTATCGGATCTTTCTTGAAGAGGGCTCACGGCCCCAACCCCTCCTCCGCGGCGGCGACCTTCTGACCTTGGGGTTCCCCGAGGGTCCGCTCATCGGCCAGGCCCTCGGCCACATCGAGAGCCTGCAACTGGAAGGGACGATTCATACTCGGGAAGAGGCCCTGGCAGAGGCTGAGCGGTGGAAAAAGGTGAATGGGTGAGGATGTCACGTTCCTAAAACTCCCCTCGTATCCCTTGAGTAGTTTGAAGGATGATTCTGCCTGTGGTAACGGGTGGAATATTTCCTCATCCTTTCCGAATCGGTATTTCTGGTAAGCATCTCCAACTGTTTGAAATCAATCCTACAAATTACCCGCCTTAAGGCATAACCGCCTTTTGCCCGCGAAAGCCAAAATCCATAACATTTGGCCGAAAACAGGCAAAATACTTTCACTTGACAAAATTGTCGAATTTGTGGTTTTATGAGTATATAAATTCATGAAAAGCGAAACGATATCGATATGACAGATGGCATAGTCCGCCGGAGCTACCTACCGAAAAAGTCGGCCAGCTTTCCGGGCAGAAATCCTTGCAAGCTTTTCACTCTAACAACTTATGGCTCCCTGTGGGTGTTGAAACGGTATATTCCGGGCGAGAAAAAGCTCGCCTCACGTTGTTTTGTTCAAAAGCTCTCGCCTGTCTTGAAGATGCATTGGCCAAGCATAAGTGGGCGCATTGTGTTGGAGTGGCAATGAGATGGAATTGAGCGTGGACAAAATTCTGCTTGGAGATGTCCGCACAGCAGCACGCCTGATGCGGGAACTGGACGACGGAATACCTCGAGCCATTGAGTTGCTCAAGTCGCTGTATGCCCACACGGGCCGCGCGTACGTTCTCGGGTTCACCGGATCGCCCGGCGTGGGAAAAAGCACCCTGGTGGACCAGGTTATCAGCCAGTTGCGCTCCCGAAACAAGACGGTGGGTGTCATTGCAGTGGATCCCACCAGCCCTTTTTCGGGGGGAGCCCTGCTGGGGGACCGGATCAGGATGCAGCGACACGGAACCGACGATGGGGTTTTCATTCGCAGTCTTGCCACCCGCGGGCAATTCGGCGGGTTGACCCGTTCCACCGCGGCCATCGTTAAGGTGATGGACGCTCTGGGCAAAGACGTGGTCATTCTCGAGACCGTGGGCGTGGGACAAGATGAGGTCGACATCGCCGAAACCGCGCATACCACAGTGGTCATGGTGGCCCCTGCCATGGGCGACGATATACAGGCCATCAAGGCGGGAATTCTGGAAATCGCACATATTTTCGTGGTCAATAAGGCGGATCGCGACGGTGCCACACGTACGGCCGCCGAACTCAGGCTGATGGTCGAGATGGGCCGCGACAGCCGTCCCGTCGGCGCGTGGGAACCCCCAATACTGTTGACCGAGGCCAACCGCAACGTGGGCGTGAATGAACTCATGGAGGCCATTGAACAGCATCGCCGATACCTCCTGAAGGACGATGCAGCGGCCTGGCAGCGCCATGAACGGGACAGAATACATCGGGAGCTCGAGGATATCCTGAAGGGCAAGGTGATGGAAAAAATCCAATGGGCATTTGAAAGCGATACTGTATCCAGGGACATGGTGGAGCAGATCATCCAGAAAAAGATCGATCCATACACTGCTGCCGAGAAGATTCTTGATCAGCTCGGCTGAGTGATGCTGGTGAATGAGGTGTAGCCATTGAATTTCGACCTGACGGAAGAACAAAATCTTCTGCGCCGGACCGTGAGAGAGTTCGCCGACAGGGAAATCGACCCTGTGGCCTCCGAACTGGATGAAGAGGAGCGTTTTTCTCCCGATCTTACACGGCGAATGGGTGAAATCGGGCTGTTCGGGATGTTCATCCCCGAGGAATACGGCGGTTCCGATATGGGCTACATCGCTTACATTATAGCCGTTGAGGAAATCGCGCGGGTGGATGCTTCGCAGGCCGCCACGGTGGCCACTGGCAACTCGCTGGGAATCGGTCCCATATATTATTATGGATCCTCCGAACAAAAAAATCGTTGGATACCTGACTTATGTAAAGGACAGCGCCTTGCCGCCTTTGGACTCACGGAACCCAATGCAGGTTCCGACGCCGGGGCCACGCAGACCAAAGCGGAGCTAAAGGGCGACAGGTGGATAATCAACGGGAGTAAAATTTTCATCACCAACTCTGCCAGTGAGATGACCAGCGTGATCATTGTTCAGGCGGTCTCGGGCCTTCGGACCGACGGCAAAAAAGAGCTGAGTTGTTTCCTGGTGCCCTCTGACGCGCCCGGTCTAACGCGAAAACCCATGAAAGGTAAGATGATGTGGCGCGCCTCCGACACGGGGGAGCTCTTTTTAGAAGATTGCACTGTGCCTCGTGAGAACCTGCTGGGCGGGCGCGGGAACGGCTTCCGCCTGATGCTGGCCGTGCTGGACGTGGGCCGATTGGGCATTGCCGCCATGGGACTGGGAGGTGCCCAGGGATGTTTCGATCGCGCCTTGCGTTACGCTAATCAGCGCTGCCAGTTTGGCCGGCCGATCGCCAGCTTTCAGGTCAATGCCTTCAAGTTGGCGGACATGGCGCTGGAAATAGAGTTGGCACGCAACATACTTTACAAGGCCGCATGGTTGAGAGAACAGGATCGTCCTTTTACAATGGAGGCGGCTATGGCCAAGCTGTTTTGTTCGGAGGTCATGTACCGTTGCGCCAACGCCGCCGTTCAGCTCCACGGTGGCTATGGCCTGATGCGGGAGTTTCAGGTAGAGCGTTTCTACCGTGATCAGAAACTGCTCGAAATTGGAGAGGGCACCTCTGAGGTTCAGAGAATGGTCATCGCCCGTCATATTGGCGCTGCACGATGAGCCTGATTTCGAAATCCGAAATTCGAAACAAACGCATTGAAATATTCTTAGTCATATCGTTTTTGACAGGATAACAGGATGAACCAGATTTTCTTTTTCCTTAATTTCCTTTTTACCCTGTTATCTTTTCAGAAAATTAATGTTTATAGATTTGTTTGTGTCGGATATTGATAGTGGAATTTCTGATTTAATCAAATCCGCGGAAGTTGAGAAAGGGGTAAGGAGAGCATGAAAGAAGCGGTCATCGCTGGGCCCGTCCGCACGGCCGTGGGAAGTTTTGGCGGGATGCTGAAAGACGTTTCCGCCGTCCGGTTGGGGGCGACAGTCATTCGTGAGTCTTTAAGACGTGCCGGAATCCGGCCGGATCAGGTGGACGAAGTGATCATGGGGAACGTGTTGCAGGGGGGCCAGGGGCAGAACCCGGCCCGGCAGGCGGCCGTCCATGCAGGCATCCCCAAGGAGGTTCCCTCTTTTACGGTGAACAAAGTATGCGCTTCGGGAATCAAGCCGGTGATGCTGGCGGCTCAGGCCATTAAGTGCGGGGATGCCGAAATAATAGTGGCGGGCGGCATGGAGAGCATGAACCAGGCGCCTTTTGCCGTAATGAAAGCACGCTGGGGATACAAAATGGGCGACGGCGAGATGGTGGACCTCATGATTCGCGATGGCCTGTGGGACGCCTTCAATCAATATCATATGGGGATAACCGCCGAGAACGTCGCAGAGCGATTCGGGGTTACACGGGAGGACCAGGACGAGTTCGCGTGCTTGAGCCAGGCGCGAACAAAAGAAGCCATGGAAAAGGGACACTTCTCAGAGGAGATTGTTCCGGTGGAGATCCCACAGCGCAAAGGGCCTCCCGCGGTATTCGAGAAGGACGAGTTCCCTCGTCCTGAGACCAATATGGAAGCATTGTCCCGCCTCAGGCCGGCCTTTAAACCCGACGGCACCGTCACCGCCGGCAACGCCTCGGGGATCAATGACGGTGCCGCCGCAATGGTCGTGCTCTCCGCATCTAGAGCCAAAGAGTTGGAGATTGAGCCCTGGGCCGCCATCGTTTCCTATGCTTCCTCAGGGGTGGATCCCGCCGTTATGGGGATTGCCCCCATCCCTGCAAGCAGAAAAGCGCTGGAAAAAGCTGGCATGACCATCAAAGACATCGACCTGGTGGAAGCCAACGAGGCCTTTGCCTCCCAGTCCATAGTAGTTGCACGGGAACTGGAGCTCGACATGAGCCGCGTCAATTGCTGCGGCGGGGCCATATCCCTGGGGCACCCTATTGGTGCCAGCGGAGCCCGCATCTTGGTTACCCTCATCCACAGCATGAAGCGCCTGGGAGCACGAACGGGGCTGGCCACCATGTGTATCGGTGGAGGACAGGGAGCGGCTATTGTCATTCGTCGCTAGAATCATGGGCTGCTGGGTCGCGGGGTTCAACTATCCCTTTCAGGGCGGCCGATTCATTGTGCGCAACCGCGGATTGCTGCTTTACGTCCTTTTGCCCTCGGCCATCAATATTTTGGTGTGGGCGGCCGTTTTCGGTATGGGCCTCAATTACTCTTTTGGATTGCTGGATCGACTCGTACCCAGGGGGGAGGTATGGTACTGGACAGCAGTATTCATTGTTCTCTCAGTGTTCTTCGGGTTGCTGCTTCTTCTGGCCATAGCCTACCTGTTCTCTCTTGTGGGGAACATCCTTGCCGCGCCCTTCAATGATGCTCTCTCTCAGAGGGTGGAGGAACTGATCGCGGAGAGCCATGCGGGGCAGCGTTTTTCCCTCCGAGCCGTGCTGAAAGAGGGACGCTGGGCCGTCATCCAGGAGATTAAACGGATTGTCCTCTATCTGATCGTGCTGGGGAGCCTTGCACTGTTGAATTTCTTGCCTGTGGTCGGCGCCGCGGTGCACCTGATGCTCAGTGCGCTGGCCACCCTCCTCTTCCTGGCTGTGGAATATGTGAGTTATACCATGGACCGCCGCCATCTGGGACTGCGCCCAAGGTTCCGAATAATAGGTTCCAATATGGGACTGATGCTGGGTTTTGGCTGCGGGGTTTTTGTCCTGTTGTTCATTCCACTGCTTAATTTTTTCTGCATCCCCGGGGCCGTGGTGGGAGGAACCATGATGTGCGTCCAGCGACTCCTGGTCGGTAATGGACATGAAAAAGCGTTGAAGTCCCTCGAAACCTCTTGTCTGTGATTAGGATAGAGGATCATCTTGGTGCAAAGGGCCTTTCATGTCTCATGGCCGTGGCAACGAAAAAAAACACCGGCAGGAATGCCTGAGACGAAACATCTTGCTTGTGCTGGCCTATGAAGGGACGAGTTATCGCGGCTGGCAGTTCCAGCCCGGTGAGCCCACTATCCAGGGAGTGTTGCAAGAAAAGATATCCATCATGACCGGCGAGCAGGTCGTCCTGATCGGATCCGGTCGGACCGATGCCGGGGTTCACGCCCTGGCGCAGGTGGCTAATTTTCGCACTTCTTCCCGGATTCCAATGGATGGGTTTTTACGAGGTCTGAACAGCCTTCTACCGGATGACATCGTTGTGCGCGAGATCAGGGAGGTACCGGATGGGTTCCATTCGCGATATTGCGCTCGAAGCAAGGTCTATAGGTATGTAGTGCACAATGATGACGTGCCCGATCCTTTCTGGCGGAGGTTTGCCTGGACTATCAGGGGGGACCTGGACGTGGAGGCCATGAACGAGGCCGCACGTGCTCTGCTTGGACAGCGGAATTTCGCAGCCTTCCAGGCGGCAGGCTGTTCCGCCAGTCATCCCGTGAGAACCGTGATGATGGCCAGATGGCGGCGGATTGGCCGCAACAACTCTTTATTCGAAATCGAGGCCGATGGGTTCCTGCGTCATATGGTCAGAAACATCGTGGGCACCCTGGTGGAGGTTGGCCGTCAAAAGCTGGATAGCGGGCACGTAGAGAGAATACTGACTGGTAAAAACCGGCAGGAAGCCGGAATTACGGCACCGGCCAGGGGCCTTTTTCTGAAAGGAGTACGCTATATTGCGTAACTTTTTGTCAAAAAGCTTGTTAAATCCTAACGATAGCACACTACGTCATGGGTTGACGCGGCACCCCGGAGAAGGTTGAAATAGCGCATACAATGGGCGTGGGTAGAGAAAAATTAGGGGAGATTCTCCTGCAGAGGGGGCTGGTTGTTCAGGAGGATTTAGTGCACGCCATGGCCAGCGCGCTGGAAAGCGGCAATCCTCTGTGGCGGCAGTTGA
>JAFDED010000063.1 GCA_019310535.1 Deltaproteobacteria bacterium | reverse complement strand
ATATGGCCAGTTCTTCCGGGCTCAACCAGGGTTTAATCTGGGCAGGTGGTCTCATGGCATCCCTCCTGCCCTAAATTATATTATAACACTATCTTTGATGTCAAATTAGTATAAATCCCTGTTCTTTGCACGTGCTGCGCCGGCAGGTTTAACATCCCTTTTCACACGCGAGGCCGTCTTTTTCTCGGGATTTGCGATTTTCCGGTGTTGTTCTTTCTCCTGGACACTGATGGCGAAATCCGGGCATCGAATCTCACAAAGCCCGCATCCCGAGCAGTCTTCAGGTCGAGCTGCGCGGGGTTTGTTTTCGGCGTCCATTTCCAAGACATTTTCCGGGCAAAAAGCGGCACATATCCCGCAACGCTTGCACCAAGCCTCAAATATTTCAATACGGTATATACCTCTCTTCGCCATTTCATCAATTCTTTCAACAACATTCCCGCGCGGGATCTTTCGTTTGCTGTCTACGCCATTAAAACCATAACCTATCGATCGCTTGGACCATTTCCACACGGATTTAACGGTTCAAACCGTTCATGTTTTTCCCAGTGTCTTTCTCACAACGGTGCCAACCTCTCCAATATTATGTACCACATGGACACCCGCTTCGTCCAGTGCCTTTATTTTTTCTTCTGCCGTGCCCCGACCCTCGCTGATTATGGCACCGGCATGTCCCATCCGCTTTCCTTCAGGGGCGGTAAGGCCGGCGACAAATCCGAACACAGGCTTGGGATACCCCTGGCGTATATAATTGGCGGCTTCCTCTTCCGCCGTGCCGCCGATTTCTCCAATGAGGATAACCGCTTCCGTCTCCTTATCGGATTCAAAGAGGCGGAGCATATCCATGAACGAGCTTCCCGTTATGGGATCTCCACCTATTCCCACGCATGTGGACTGCCCCAGGCCTTCCCGGGTGAGTTGATCAACTGTTTCATACGTAAGGGTCCCGCTGCGTGAGATAATCCCGATGTTCCCCGGCCGATGAATGTGCGCGGGCATTATCCCCACCCGTGCCTTGCCCGGGCTGATAACGCCCGGGCAGTTGGGTCCGATCAGCCGCGTGCTGCCGCCCTCCAAACTTTTCACCACTCGGGCAATGTCCAGAAGGGGAATGCCTTCAGTGATACAAGCCACAAGCTCGACGCATGAGGCGGCGGCTTCCATGATGGCATCGGCTGCAAAGGGGGCGGGCACAAAAATGACCGAGACGTTACACTCGGTCTTCCTGCGTGCTTCTTCAACGGTGTTGAACACCGGCACCCCATCTACTTTTGTGCCGCCTTTGCCGGGGGTCACCCCCGCGACAACCCTGGTGCCGTAATCCTTAGATAGACGCGCATGGAGCATTCCATTTCGACCCGTTATGCCCTGGACCAACAATCTTGTATTTTCATCAACCAGAATACTCATGGGGAACTCCTTATTTCGGATCCTCTTTTCGGACCAATTCAACTATGGTGAGCGCAGCTTCCTCAAATCCTTCTTTAAAGACAATATTCAGACCTGAATTTTCGAGGATCTGCCGACCCTCATCGGCGAATGTTCCCTGAAGACGCACCACCAGGGGAATCTGTGTGTCGGTTTTCTTCAAGGCTTCTACGATTCCCTGGGCCATGACATCACACCGGGAAATACCCCCGAAGATGTTGACAAAGATCCCCTTAGCCGCCGGATCGCCCAGGATCAATCGAAAGGCGTTAGTCGCCCCCTCTGCGGTTGGTCCGCCCCCGACGTCCAGAAAGTTGGCGGCGCTGCCGCCGTGTAATTTGATCATGTCCAGTGTAGTCATAGCGAGGCCGGCACCGTTTACCATACAGCCGATATTTCCGTCCATTTTGATATAACTGAAACCCAATGCCGCAGCCTTGATCTCAACGGAATTTTCCTGGCTGAAATCCCGAAGACGCTGGAGGTCTCGATGGCGAAACAATGCATTGTCATCCAGGACAAGCTTGGCATCCAAGGCCAGCAATTCGCTGTTTTGCGTGATCACCAATGGGTTGATTTCCACCAGTGAGCAATCGTACTCTATAAATATTTGATAGAGGCTCTTCACGATCTTTGACATGAGCCTGACCGATGAATCCTCCAGTCCCAAAGAATAAGCAAGCTTGCGGGCCTGAAAATCCTGAAGTCCGGTGCGAGGATCAACCGACTCATATTGAATGGCTTGAGGGACAGTGCCGGCCGTCTCCTCTATCTCCATTCCGCCCCTTGAGCTGGCCATCACCACTATTGCTTTGCGTGATCGATCCACAGTGATCCCCAGGTACAGCTCCCTGGAAATGGGCACTGTTTCCTCTACGAGGACCCGCCTCACCAGCTTTCCTTCTGGACCGGTCTGGCGGGTAACCAGGTGCGTGCCGATCATCTCCTCGGCGAGACGCATCACTTCGTCCTTGCTTTGCGCTATCCGAATCCCTCCTGCCTTGCCTCTGCCGCCCGAATGCACTTGGGCTTTGAGAACACAGGTAATTCCCATATCCTCAGCCACAAGCCATGCTTGAGATGGGGTGTCTGCAACACAGCCGCGAGGAACCGGAATCCCGTATTCTTGAAAAATCTCTTTGGCCTGAAACTCATGAATGTTCATTTTTTTCTCCCCGGAGAACGCTCTTTTACTGGCAGCACGTTGCTCAACTTCTTGACCCGAAAATGGCTGTTCCAACGCGCACCAATGTAGCCCCTTCTTCTATAGCAACCTCGAAATCCCCGGACATTCCCATGGATAGCTCTTTGAGTTCTATTCCGGGCAGCTTGATCTTGTTCAAGCGGTCGCGCAGTTCCCGAAGCGCTTTGAAAAAAGGTCGGACACGCTCCGGCTCATTGAAAAAAGTGGGCATACACATCAACCCCCGCACGCGCACGTGCGCAAGGGGTATCAAGGGTATTAAAAATTTTTCAACATCGTCTGGAGACACACCACTTTTTGTATATTCATCGGATAGGTTGACCTGCACCAACACCTTAACAGTCCGGCCGGCGGCCTTTGCCCGCCTGTTTAGCTCTTGGGCAAGGGAGATGCTGTCAAGGGAGTGAATCATGTGAAACAGCTTGACGGCGTGGCGGGCCTTGTTGGATTGCAGGTGCCCCACCATGTGCCAATGAACGTCCATCCCCACAAGCTCGATTTTCTTTTTGGCTTCCTGCACGTAATTTTCGCCCAGAATGGTGATTCCTGCGCTTATTGCTTGCCGAATCCTGTCCACATCAACTGTCTTGCTTACCGCTACCAGACGCACGTCTTTTGGATCGCGGTTGGCGCGCTGGGCCGCCCGGTCAATTCTTTGCTGAATCCTTTCTATGTTGTGGGCAATATCATCCATGGGGGGTTGATAGTATGATCTCAGAGTTGGCGGCGGAATCGATGCGTATCACGCCCAATCCAAGCAATTCTTCCACCAACTCGCAGGTGGGAAGACCGACCACATTGGTATATGATCCCCTGATTTCGCGAATCATGAAAGAACCAATTCCTTGTGCTCCATAGGCGCCGGCCTTGTCCATGGGCTCTCCTGTGGAGATATACGCAGCGATCTCCCGAGGCGAAAGATCTTTAATGACAACGTCCGTTTCGACCATGGTAGATGCACAAATTCCACGCGAAGTGTTCCGGATGCAAAAGGCTGTTATGACCCGGTGTTGCCGACCGCTGATGATTTGGAGCATACGCCGGGCATCGGCTGGATCGCGGGGTTTGCCCAGTGCCTTTCCCTCTGCCAGCACGATGGTATCCGCTCCGATGATCCATTGATGGGGCCTGCAAAGGGAGATATGTTCGGATTTTTCCCCGGCAAGGCGCACCGCGTGGTCCTGAGGTGATTCATGAGGATGGAATTCCTCGTCAACAGTTGTGCCGACCACTTCAAACGGCAGCCCTATCTGTTTGATCAATGCGCTGCGCCTCGGTGAGTTGGATGCCAATACCAACGGGCTTCCGGGATCGGTCAAGGAGAACACGGGAGACAATTTCCTTTTCCGCCATCCTCACAAGTATCACGAGAAAATGTCTCCGAAGACCCGAAGAGGAGATGCATTTTCAGGTGCAGTAGCTCAGGCCGAAAACAAAGTACCGGTATGGACGTTAGTTGTGAAAATTAAAAACGTAGATTCGTTAAACATAAGGTAAAACTTTAAGTTTATCATTATTCACTTCATGAAATCGACTTGTTATCTCATTAATCTATTCAACCATATTGCTTTAAATTATTTTTTAATATACTCTCTTCTTGGAGTCAAGGAATAATTGCGAACAGAAGGGGGAAATTCCTTTTTAGTAGGATTGGATTATCATCTCCCGATAATAAAACGGGGTAATCCGGGATTTTCCTGGACGGAACCGAAAGCGAATAAGTCAGAAGGGCTTGTAACCATGATCGAGGGTGAATGTAAAGGACCCCGTGAAACCAAAGAACTTAATGAGGAGGGGAGTCGTGCGGGAAATCAACATCAGCACGAGACAGAGGACGGAACTCATCGATATCACCTCTCGGGTGATGTCTGTACTGAAAGAGGCCGGGGCGAAAAGCGGTCTTTGCATTGTTTACGTGCCTCACACTACCGCGGGTGTTATCATCAACGAAAATGCCGATCCAACGGTTTGTCAGGATATCCTGGCGGGTCTTGAGCGGATCGCACCACTGCGGGGAGATTACAGGCACCGGGAAGGAAACGCCGATGCCCACATCAAGTCCAGCCTCGTGGGTTCTTCGGTCACCGTTATGGTGGAGGATGGGCGGGTGCGGATGGGAACCTGGCAGGGCATCTTTTTCTGCGAGTTTGACGGCCCCCGGAGCCGGCGGGTATGGGTCAACTGGATACCCCAGCCAGCCGGCGCTGCCTGAGGATCTCGAATAGGATCACACCGGCCGCCACGGAGACGTTCAACGACCAATTGATGCCGATCATGGGAATGCGCACCGTCAAATCACATCGCTTGCCCACAAGGGGACGGAGACCTTTTTCTTCCCCTCCCATCGCCAGTGCAAGATCCAGGTCAAGGTCGGAATCGAAGAGGTCTGTCCCGGCCTCTGCTGCTGTTCCGACGATCCAGATTCCCTCCTGACGAAGCATGTTAAGCGCTGAGGCCAGGTTGGTAACGCGAGCCACCGGGATGTGAGCCGCAGCGCCGGCGGAAGCCTTTATGGCCGCTGGCGTCAAAGATGCGGATCGATCCCTCGGAAGAATGATCCCATGGCAGCCGGCGCAGTGCGCCGTGCGCACTATGGCGCCGAGGTTGTGTGGGTCCTGTACTCCGTCCAGAACGAGTATGGTGGCTTTCTGACCTGAATTGCGCCATGCCATGAGGATATCCTCCATGGATGCATACGGGATCCCCTCCAGCACAGCTACGACTCCTTGATGCACACCACCCGCTGCCAGTTTCCTCAAGGTTTGATCATCATGCAGTACTATCGAGATACCGCGGGCTTCAGCCTCCCGGGCAATCTCGTCCAACGGCCGACGGCGAGCTCGTTTCCTGTCCAGGTGGACCTCTGCAATGAGCCAACGGCTATTCTTAAGCATCTCGTGAACCGGGTGAATGCCGTACACGATGGTGGCCATGGACAGATCAGGATTGGTTGTGGATTGAGCGGTCTCCTGCGATTATTTCCCGCCACTTGTTTTCAATAAGGGATAACATTCGATCTCTCTTACATCGCTCGGCCGCTATAATGGCCGCAAGCGCTTCCAGAGCTTTCTCAAATGAGTCGTTGATGACTATGTAATCGTAATGGTAGATCTGGCGGTACTCGTGGCAGGAAAATTCAAGCCGGCGTTGAATCATCTCCTCTGTATCGCGCTTCCGTTTATGAAGCCGCTCGGCCAGGATTTTCGCGGAAGGGGGCATAAGAAAGACAAATACGGCTTCCAGCCCGCTGGCTCGAAGTTGCGCGGCGCCCTGGGTGTCAATGGTGAGAATAATGTCATACCCCTTGGCCTGGAGTTCCTCGATGGATTTTTTCGCCGTCCCGTACATGTGGCCGTATATCACAGCCCACTCCAGCATCTCTCCCGCCTTCGCCATTTTCTCAAACTGGTGATCGCTGATGAAGTAGTAATCCATACCATCTATCTCGCCCTCAGATGGCGGTCGGGTGGTATAGGAGGTTGAGTGTATAACCCAGGGAATGCGTTCCACAAGCTTTCTGGTTAACGTGGTTTTACCGCCGCCGGAAGGTGATGAAATCACGAACAAAATGTTTCGGCCTTTTTCTAAGTCCTCTGAGTTCATTGCAGTCGGTGAATCGGTTATTTGACACGATAACATGATACTGGCAAGAGAGTTGCGTTCATCCCGTTATCCCGTCGAAAACTTTTCTCCTTTGTCGAAAACTCATTCTATGTTCTGAACCTGTTCGCGAAGCCGCTCCAGGTCGGTCTTGAACTCTACCACGCGCAGGGCGATTTCCGAATCGGAAGCTTTGGAGCCGATAGTGTTTATCTCCCTGTGCATCTCCTGAAGAATAAAATCCAGCTTTCTCCCTAAAGGACTTTCCTGGTTTAACACTTGGGCGAATTGGTCCATATGGCTTCGGAGTCGAACAATTTCCTCGGAGATATCGCATCGGTCAGCAAAAAAGGCCAATTCTTGTGCGAGGCGGATGGGATCGATCTCGATTCCTTTGGTCATTTCAGCCAGCCTCTCAGACAGTCGGTCATGACACTGGGTAACAACAAGTGGAGAACGAGCCTCAATCTCCTTCAATCGGGCCTTCATCTCCCGGAGTCGGGACTCTATGTCGGCAAGCAGTGAGCCTCCTTCCTTCAGCCGCATATCGTCCAGTTCTTCCATGGCGCAGTGTATCAATCTCTCCAGAA
This sequence comes from Deltaproteobacteria bacterium, assembly GCA_019310535.1. Classification (GTDB taxonomy): domain Bacteria; phylum Desulfobacterota; class JAFDED01; order JAFDED01; family JAFDED01; genus JAFDED01. Next base: position 42,366 of record JAFDED010000063.1, on the reverse strand, counting down.
CCGGCCACTCTTCAGCGGGATTCAGTTCTTTTTCCTGGTACACGATCACATCAGGGAGGCTCAAAAGTTGAAATGCGGTCATCTGCTCTTGCAAGCCATAACGCTCCCGCAATTGCACGATCATTTCGTGGTAACGATCCACAAGAGGGACATTTATCTCCGGCACCGCCGGGGCCAACTCTCCTTCTCGGCTGTTAAGGGAAAGATCCAGACGACCGCGATCTAATTTTTCCCCCAAAAGCTCGCGGATGCGGTGCTCCAGTGAGTTATATCTGCGAGGGAGCCTTACGTTGATATCTTTGTATCGATGATTCACCGACTTGACCTCCACAATCAGGGTTCGCCCCTCCAATTCGCCCTGTGCGCGGCCATAGCCGGTCATGCTTCGGATCATTTCTTCGTCCTGTCTCAGTTTGTTTGCATTTTAAGTTGTTCCCGGTAGCGACTGCGGATCTCGTTGAACATGTGGACCACAGAACTTTCTGCATAATCGGGATACGTCCACGGCAAGGGGCGAAAGCTTCCCTTGCGATAGATCAAGGTGAGGTCCGCATATATTCCGCTGCCGAGGTAAATCCGGTGGGTGAAGTTTTTCCCGGTTGCGAGAACCAGGTTATCCAGTGTGATGAATCCAGGGTCTATGTTTATTCTTCGACCGCGTCCCGGCAGCCGAAAAGCCTCTTCCAGGCGGTTTGTACACAGCTTGATCTCTGCCAGACGATCCCGTTTGACCAGTGTTTGAAAGGCGATGAAACGACGATGAATTCCCCCGCCCATTTCTGCGCAATAATACCGCGTATGCACGAACGGCGCCGGCTTGGTGCTGAAATCAACGGCTCCAAAACAATGCTCCATCTCCTCGATTCCGCTATCCAGAAGCTGAGGTTCGGCGGACAAGATGCTGGCCACCAGCTTTACCGGTTTTGGAATTTGCGGAGTACTCATAGAAACGTTTCCATCACCGATATCCGCCTCTGATCTTTGCGGCTTTATTTAATCCCCGGCTTCGGATGACCCCCCTCAATGCTTCTAAGGACACGCAGGCTGTTCCTATCTCCCCGACCACCGCACCGGCGGCAAAGTTGGAAATGACGGCCGCCTCTGCGGACGGCGCCCCTGTGGCCAGCGCCAATGTGAAGCTCGCAATGACTGTGTCCCCCGCACCCGTCACGTCGAACACCTCCCGCGCCGAAGTTGGGATATGGGCGATCTTGTTTTCCTTTTCAATCAGCGTCATACCCATCTCTCCGCGGGTGATGAGGACCATATCGCAATTGAGTCGATCTCGAATCGCCTGTCCCGCGCGGATCAAGGAATTCTCATCATGGATGAATATCCCCGCCGCCTGCTCGGCTTCCTGATGATTGGGAGTGATGGCGGTCACCCCCTGATAGTCGGTGAAGTGACTGACCTTGGGATCAACCGTTACAATCTTGCCTCGATCCCTGGCCAAGCTCAACAATTCGGTCAGAAGATCCTGCGAGATCACCCCCTTGCCGTAGTCGGAGATAATGACTCCATCCACCTCGTCGATATGGTGACGTATGTTGGCCATCAAGCGCTCGACTGAGGCATCGGATATTTCTTTTCGACTCTCCCGGTCATAGCGGACCACCTGCTGGCTGTGGGCAATGACACGGGTTTTTATTGTGGTGGGGCGATCCTCCTCGATCAGCACGCCCGAGTTTGCGATTCCCAGCGCCTGCAGGAGTCCCATCACGTGTTTCCCCATATCATCATTGCCGACCACACCGCAGACACAGCACTTGGCATCCAGAGTATGAATGTTGTGGACCACGTTGGCAGCTCCTCCCAGGAGCAAGCTTTCAGAGGTCACTTCCACCACCGGCACCGGGGCCTCCGGAGAGATTCGATCAACCTTTCCCCAAATATACTGGTCGATCATGATATCGCCGACCACCATAATGCACGTGTGTGAGAAGCCGTCAAGGTAACGGAGCAAATTCCTGGTTCGATATCGCAATGCTGCCATCCTCATCTGGATAAGGCCTCGTCCATCATCCCAACATCCCGAGGCCTACGGATAAAGGAAAATTGATTTATTTCACCTCAAAAGCTGTTATTCTCTCTGGGCGCTCAAAAAAGCATGAAATGCTTTGTAGGTCATATATATATCCGCCTTGTGCGCAATTTCGAAAGGTGAATGCATGGAAAGCAAAGCCGTGCCGCAATCCACGATCTCCATGCCATACTCGGCCAAGTACTTTGCCAGTGTGCCTCCACCTCCTTCATCCACTTTGCCCAATTCTCCGGTCTGCCAAACAACGTTGCTGCTGTTGAAAATTCGTCGGATCCAGCCCATGTACTCGGCGTGAGCGTCACTGGAATTGTATTTTCCGCCGGAGCCGGTGAACTTGGTTATGCACACTCCATAGCCCATTTTGGCTGCGTTGCGCTTTTCGTGAACTTCCTGATAATCCGGATCCATGGCCCCATTGACATCGGCAGACAGCGCCCTGGAATTCATCAGGGCTTTCCTGACAAGATATTCCTCAGGGGCGGCCCCCGCCATCCTGAACAGATCGACCACAACGTCTTCCATGAAGCGGGATTTCCCGCTGGTGTTGCCCTCGCTCCCGATTTCCTCCTTGTCCATGAACAGGGCCAGAATTGTTTCCGGGGGTGATTCTGTGTCCAGCAGCGCCTGCATAGAACAATAGGCACATACGCGGTCATCCTGCCCGTATGCCCCGACCATGCTCCGATCCAATCCCACGTCCCGGGCCCTTCCCGCGGGCACAAGTTCGAGCTCGGCGCTGATAAAATCTTCTTCCACCAGGTTGTACATTTCATGAAGACGTTGAAGAAGTTGCAACTTGAACCGCTCCTTTGCGTCTTTATCCGGAAAGGGTAGGGCGGCAACAAGGGCGTTGAGCTTTTCTCCAATAATGGCATCCGGAAGTTTCTTATTGTACTGGGCATTGCGGGCCAAATGGGGCAGCAGATCCAAAATGGTCAAAACCGGCTCTCCCTCTTCCTCGCCGATGCGAATGTCCAGGGAGCTTCCGTCCCCGCGAATCAACACGCCATGAAGGGCCAGCGGCCGGGCCACCCACTGGTATTTTTTTATCCCCCCGTAATAATGTGTTTTGAGGAAAGCCAGTTCGACTTCCTCATACAGCGGATTTTGCTTCAGGTCCAGGCGGGGCGAATCGATGTGAGAAACGATAATGCGGAGTCCTTCCTCCAGGGGTTTGCGCCCGAGGACCGCCAGTGCTGCGTTTTTTTTTCGATTAATCGCATAGACATTGGGGCCGCCGTCCGATTCAGGACGCAGGGGGCGAAAACCTTTCCCTTCCACATGACGGACGATCTCGGCGGCTGCTTCCCGCTCTGTTTTGGCTCGATCCAGAAACTCTTTGTATCCATCGCAAAAATCATATGCCGCGGTTCGGTCCTGCTCGAGCATGCGATCCCATGCCAGTTCGCCCTGAAAAAAAAGCTTTTTCTTCAGTGCATCTGTTTCCTTTTGTTGTTCTTTTTTATCCAACTCGTTGGCTATGTTATTTTGTGTCATCGTATCACCTATAGTTTCTTTGCATCCCAGCACTTGAGGATGAATTGGCATTACACGTCTATTCCGGCAACAGCGGTTCCACAGCGGGAACACCGAGTGTCGCTGATTAGATTATTTCGAATGGAAAATCCAAGCCTCTCCACCAAGAGATGGCCGCACACATGGCAGAAGGTGTGTTCACCTTCATCTCCGGGTATATTTCCTGTATAGACATAACGCAGACCGATTTTCAGTCCGATTTCTCTGGCCCGCTTAATGGTATGCAACGGCGTGGGAGGGCGGTCCATGAGACGGTACATGGGGTGGAAGCGACTGATGTGCCAGGGGACCTCGGGGCCCAGCTCAAAAATAAATCGTGCTATTCGCTCCGCCTCACGGGGAGAGTCGTTCAGACCTGGGATCATCAGGGTTGTGACCTCGATCCAGATTCCCATCTCCTTCATCAGGCGCAGGCTGTCCAGCACCCCTTGCAAGCGCGCTCCGCATTGTTTGGTGTAGAACTCATCGGTGAAAGCTTTCAGATCAACATTCGCGGCATCCAGATACGGCGAAATCATTTGGATCGCTTCCCGGGACATGTAGCCGTTGGTGACGAAGACGTTGCGTATTCCCTTGGCATTCGCCAGATTCGCCGTTTCTAAATTAAATTCAAAGGAAATGGTGGGTTCCGTGTATGTATATGCGATGCTCTTGCATCCAGTGCGCCGGGCCATATCTACAATATCGCCGGGCTGAGTGCTTTTGCCGAAAATGCGTCCCTGCTCCCGCGGAAGCTGGGAAATCTCGGAGTTCTGGCAAAAGAGGCAGCGGAAATTACACCCCACCGTGGCAATGGAAAATGATCGGGAACCGGGGTGTACGTGGAAGAGGGGCTTTTTCTCTATGGGGTCCACGGCGGTAGAGATGATCTCACCGTAAACAAGGCTGTACAAAGTGCCTTCGCGGTTTTCCCGCACCGCGCATATACCGCGCCGACCGCTCTCAATGACGCACCCGTGCCGGCACAGGTAACATTGGACTTTCTGCCCGTCCTTTTTATTGTACAACAGCGCCTCATGCATGGTCTTTTATGGTTAAGCCTTCTAAAACCCGGGCATGGTGGGGCAATTACATGAAATTGAGTGCTAAAACGAACCAGAGATACGCGAATTCTTGACAGGATACCGTAATGAATAGGATTTTACAAACCGGATATTTATCCTGCCCATCCTGCCGGAAAACGTTTTCCTCTTCGGTTCATATCTTCAGAATAGCTCCGGTGCTTGCTGATGTGACCATCCGAGAGTAACGGTAGAGGTATCCCTCCTTGATCTTTGGCTCTGGAGGGTGCCATTTTTTACGTCGTTGATTCAGCATCTCTTCTGAAATTCCTATCGTGAGTAAACGATTGGGGATATCTATGGTGATGGGGTCGTCATCTTCCACAAGGCCAATGGGGCCGCCTTCGGCGGCTTCGGGGGAGACGTGTCCGATGGCCGCCCCCCGCGAGGCACCTGAAAATCGTCCATCAGTTATGAGGGACACATCGCGATCCAGCCCCATGCCCACAATGACGGAGGTAGGTGCCAGCATCTCGCGCATTCCCGGCCCACCCCGCGGACCTTCATAGCGAATGACCACCACGTGGCCTTTCCGGATCCGCCCGCTGAGTATAGCTTCAATGGCCGCTTCTTCGGAATCGAAGCAGCGCGCCCTCCCGGTGTTCACCAACATTTCCGGCGCCACGGCCGATTGCTTCACAACGGCACCGTCAGGTGCGAGGTCGCCGTGGAGAATCGCAATCCCACCCTCGTCGTGATATGGATTTTCCATGGTTCGGATAACACCGGGGTCTTTGATCTCAACGCCGTGAAGGTTTTCTGCAAGCGTCTTTCCGGTAACGGTCATCACGGAGAGATGGAGCAGATCTCTCCGGGCAAGCTCCGCCATGACCGCCGGAACCCCTCCGGCTTCGTCAAGCTGGTGGAGGCGGTGAGGTCCTGCAGGACTCAGGTTCACCAGATGAGGTGTCTTCTTGCTAATGTTGTGAAACTCGGAAAGCTCAAGGGTCAATCCCGCTTCGTGGGCAATGGCAGGCAGATGCAGGACCGTGTTGGTGGAACACCCCAAGGCCATGTCCACGGCGATAGCGTTTCGAAACGCTGCCTCAGTGGCGATGTGACGGGGGAGCATGTTTTTTTTGAGAAGATCCATTACTACCACGCCCGCCTGCTTTGCAAGGCGAACCCTGGCTGCATGGACCGCAGGAATGGTCCCGTTGCCTGGAAGCCCGAGCCCCAGCACCTCGGTCATACAGTTCATGGAATTGGCGGTGAACATGCCCGCGCATGATCCGCAGCCGGGACAGGCCCAGTCCTCCATCTCCCGGAGATCCTCCTGCGATCTATTTCCCACCTGTACCTCGCCCACTGCCTCGTAAACGCTAGCAAGGTCTACATCCCGGCCCTGAAATCTTCCAGCCATCATGGGCCCGCCGCTGACCACCACTGCAGGAATGTTCAACCGCAGAGCAGCCATAAGCATGCCGGGTGTGATCTTGTCGCAGTTGGGTATCAGCACCAGAGCGTCAAACCCGTGAGCATTGACCATCAGCTCAATGGAATCCGCGATAAGTTCGCGGCTGGAAAGAACTGAATGCATCCCCTGATGACCCATGGCTATTCCATCGCAAATTCCTATGGTGGAAAACTCAATCGGCGTGCCTCCGCCTAAACGGACTCCCGTTTTCACCGCCTCGCTGATGCGATCCAGATGGATGTGCCCCGGAATGATCTCGCTGGCGGAGTTGGCAATGCCCACCAGCGGGCTTTCGATCTCGCGGTCAAGATATCCCATGGCTTTGAATAGACTGCGATGAGGCGCCCTTTTAATCCCTTTCTTCACGATGTCGCTGCGCATTTTACTATCCCTTTCTTTTCCTTAATCTTTAATCTATAAGATTGTTACCGTGCTTCAAAAGCCCATCACTCAAGCCGATAATTACGAGCAACTCTCTCCGAGCCGCTGGCATCCAGGAGTGAAAGAACGCCGTCCACAGGAAACCAAAGAATAGTCCCTTCGGGAACCGCTCAAAACCGTTTCATCCCGGTGTCATTTCATATTGGCGCGCAATAGCGACAGCTTGAACGGCGCCCGTTGATCTAAAAATAGTGGACCCACTTGAACTTGGTGGGCAGCTACAACGATTCGGGCGAAGAAATGTTTGTCGTTTTCCAATAAAATCAGAGCAAACCCAATCCCCTCAAGACCCCCCTCGTCTACGAGATGATTTTTCAATGACCGAATTCATGCAAATCTCATTTATCGACACCCTCTCAGGGGAGAGAGGGTGGGGTGAGGGGGGATTTTGTAAGGGCGCATCGCGATGCGCCCCTATCGTTGGAACCGCCTCACAATGAAACTTTCCCGCAAGCGGGGGCGGGGGGAAATAATTCAATGGTATTTTGGACACAACCCATGTCACAATCCTGAGACATTTTCTAATTATACAATAGCAAAAACGGCCTTATGAGATCAAGTGAAATAATCTAAACCATGGCTGCTTTGAGGAAGAAATGACTGATATTGATGCAACCATCATAGATTAGGATTATGAAATGAAACCGCGGAGGAGTGAATAGTGGAAAAGAAAGGTTATCTTCAAAATGAAGAAGAACCATATCTCATTGATTCCCATAGTCATCTGGAGATGCCGGATTTTGATGAAGATCGGCAAGAAGTAATCCAGAGGGCCAGGAAGGCCGGGGTGCGGTATTTTCTTACAGTAGGAACGCACCCGTCAGATTGGGAGGCGGCCCTGAGAGTCGCCCGGAGATATGCTGAGGTATATAGTGCCCTGGGAATTCATCCTCATTATGCCTCTGGTGTCGGAGATGAGATGTTTGAACAGTTAAAAGCGGCGTTGAAGAACCGAAAAGTGGTGGCAGTGGGAGAGATGGGTCTCGATTTTTATCGAGACCGATCCCCGAGGCCCGTGCAGATAGAAGTTTTCCGCCGCCAGCTCAGAATCGCCCTGGATATGGAGATCCCCGCCATAATTCATGACCGCGAAGCCCATAAGGAAACTCTGGAGATTTTAAAATACGAGGGGGAAGGGCGCCTTCGGGGGGTGATCCATTGCTTTTCGGGTGATCCGGCCGCGGCAGAGGCCTGTCTCTCCATGGGATTTTACATTTCCGTGCCGGGCACCATTACCTATTCCCGAAACGAAAATCTGCGTCGGGTGATAGCCGGGGTCCCCCTGGAAAAGATTCTTGTGGAGACGGATTGCCCGTATCTGACTCCCGAACCTTTGAGGGGCCGCCAGCGTCGAAATGAGCCGGCCAACGTGGTCAGGGTTGCGGAAACCTTGGCACTACTACACCACTGTACGGTGGCGGAAGTAGCCCGGATTACTTCCAGAAATGTGCGGTATCTTTTTGGTATCGGAAATTGAAAAAAATAACCTTCAGTGTTCAGGCAATAGTCTTTTGGACTCTTCTCGAAGCCAGCCACAACGTGATGAGGCCCATCACGGCCAGCGCCGCCATGTGCTGCCAGAGGATGCCCGCTCCCACCCCTTTGAGGAAGATGCCGCGGATTATCACCAGAAAATACCGGAGCGGATTCAAGTAGGTAATCCACTGGACGGCCTCCGGCATATTGGCGATGGGGAACATGAAACCCGACAGGAGAATCGCCGGAAAGAAAAAGAAAAAGACGCTCATCATCGCCTGCTGCTGGGTTCGGCTGACCGTTGAGATGAAGAGGCCTATACCCAGCGTGGTCATCAGAAAGAGGGCGGTGGACAGGAAGAGCAACAGCAGGTTTCCCCGAATGGGGATCTCGAACCAGAACACACCCACCAGGGCGACCAATAGCACGTCGATGAAACCGATGAGGGCAAAAGGCACGGTCTTGCCGAGAATGAACTCTATAGGTGTGATGGGCGTAACAATGAGCTGTTCCATGGTGCCGGTCTCCTTCTCACGCACAACGGCCATGCTGGTGAGCAGCAAGGTGATAAGCATCACAACCATGGCGATCACGCCGGGAACATAGAAGTTACGGCTCTCCAAATTCTCGTTGAACCAGGCACGCGTTTGCATCTCCACCCGCCCGGGTTCCCGGGCCGAGCCTTTCAAACGGGTGAACCGGGTGGTCAAGACCTTTTGCGAAAATTGCCCGGCGATATTTGCACTGTAATTGAGCACAATCCTGGCCGTGTTGGAGTCTGTTCCGTCCACGATTACCTGAAGCTGCGCAGTCCTCCCAGCCAGCAGATCATTTCCGAAGCCCTTGTTCATACGGAGAAGGGCTTGTACCTCGCCGCGGTCGATCAACTCGCGGACACGGCCTTCGTTGCCGACGTGCTCCACGATGTCGAAATACCCCGACTTCTCGAACCGGGCTATCAGTTCCCGGCTGGCTACGCTGTTGTCAAGGTCGTGAACCGCAGTGGCAACGTGCCTGACGTCCGTGGACACGGCATATCCGAAAATGAACACCTGGATGATGGGAGGGAGAAAGATGACAAACCTCATCCTCGGGTCGCGAAAGATCTGGATGAACTCCTTGATGATCATATGCTTGATGCGCTCGAACATGATTACTCCAGCTTCTTTTTGAACTTCACATTGGCCAGGGCCAGCATTGCGGCGGCGAAAATGGCCAGGAACCCCGCCTCCGTCGCCAGGATCTCAAGCCCCACGCCTTTCAGGTAAATGCCTTTGAGCAGGGCCACGAAATACCTGGCAGGGATCAAATAGGTGATCCCCTGTATTGGCTTCGGCATGTTGCTGATGGCATACATGAAGCCTGACAGAAGAAACGCCGGCAGGAATGTCATCACCAACGCCATCTGGCTGGCCAGAAGCTGGCTCTTGGTCACGATGCTGATCACCATGCCCAGCGAGAGGGCTCCGGTCAGGAAGAAGGCCGCCATGCTGAAGAGCAGGACCACGCTGCCGCGCAGAGGGACACGGAACAAAAATTCGCCCATGAGAACTGCCAGCAAGACGTCGAACATGCCGATTACGAAGTAGGGCAGGAGCTTGCCGAGGATCAGTTCATGCCCTTTCACCGGTGTGGAGATGAGCTGCTCCATGGTGCCGCGTTCCCATTCGCGAGCCACCGTCAGCGACGTCAAGAGGGCGGCGATCACCATCATGATCACGGCTATGAGACCGGGGATGATGTAGTTTTTGGATTCCATGTCGGCGTTGAACCAGACCCGGGGCCGAAGTTCAAGGGGAGTACGGAGCGCTCTTCCTCCGAGCTTCTGGACAGCGTCAACCGCGATATCCTGCGAGTAAGTCTGGATTACCGTATCGGCATATCCCATGGCGATGGTGGCGGTGTTGGAGTCGCTTCCATCCACGATCAACTGGACAGGAGCCGATCGCCCGGACTCGATGCGTCCGGCGAAGTCCGTGGGAATGATGAGGGCCACAAGCGCCCGCCCTGAATCTATGCTCCATTCAACTTCCCGGTAGTTGCGGGCGTATCCTGTAAGCGAGAAGTAATCCGAGCCGCTGAAACGGCTGACCAACTCACGGCTTGTCCGGGATTCACTCTGGTCCCAGACCACCATAGGCACCTCATCCACGTCCAGTGTCAACGCATAACCGAAGAGTATCAGCAGCAGCATGGGGATGGCGATGGCCATGCCGAGGCTTCGCGGGTCGCGAATGATATGAATGAACTCTTTGCGGGCAACCGCACAGACTCGAAGTGGTTTCACCGTTGCACCTCTATCTGAGGCTGGTCAGTCCGGTCCCGGGCCTCGATGAGTGAGACAAACACGTCCTCCAGCGAAGGGACGATTCGCTCCACACGCTCAACCCGATAACCGCGCTCGTGGAGGAACCTTCGGACTGCTCCTGCGGCGACTTCCGCATCTTCGACCACCGTGTGCAGACCCTTTCCGAAAAGGGCGGCTTCTTTGACGCCGGCGACCTTGGCGATCTCATCCATGGCATCTTGAGGGCGATCACACAAAACCTCCAGAACCTCCTCATGCATGATTTGGGTTTTAAGCGTTTCCGGGGTTCCGATGGCGATCAGTTCGCCCCGATAAATCAGGCCCAGCCGGTCGCAGTATTCAGCCTCGTCCATATAGTGGGTGGTGATAAACACCGTGACCCCCCTCCCGGAAAGCTCGTAGATCAGGTCCCAGAATTGACGGCGGCTGATGGGATCCACTCCGGAGGTAGGCTCATCGAGAAAGATGATGGGTGGCTCGTGGAGGATTGCGCACCCCAGCGACAGGCGCTGCTTCCAGCCCCCCGCAAGAATGGCCGTTCGAGAGTGCCGATGCTCGGTGAGTCCCGCCATCTCGATCACCCAATTTTTCCGCTCCTTCTTCTTTTCCGGTGCAATTCGGTAAATGCCGCTGTAAAAATCGATGTTTTCCTCCACGGTCAAGTCCTCATAGAGCGAGAACTTTTGGCTCATATACCCGATGTGGGACTTGATCTTTTCCGCTTCGGTCAAGATGTTGAACCCGGCCACCGAGCCTGTACCACCGCTGGGCGCGAGAATACCGCAGAGCATCCGGATAGTCGTGGACTTGCCCGCGCCGTTTGGACCGAGGAAACCGAATATCTCACCGGCGTCCACCTCTAAGCTGATGTGATTCACAGCGGTGAAGTTGCCGAACCGCTTTTCAAGGTCATGCACGATAACGGCTTTTCCGTTTTCACTGGAACTCATGGTAGTCACGCCCCTTTTTCTCTTGCAAGGACGGATACGAACACGTCCTCGAGCGCCGGTTCGATGGGGCCAATACCTCTCAGTTCCAGGCCGGCTCCACTGAGGAGTGTCTGCGCCAGGGCTGAAGCCTTTTCAGGCTCTTGCGTCAGGACGTGAATGCGGTCGCCGAACAAGCTTACCGAATCCGTTTCAAGCTGTCCTCGCAGCAGCGCCGCGGCATTGCGCGGCTGCGACGAGCGAATCTCGATTATTGTCCCGCGTATCAGCTTCTTCACCTCGTCCGGCGCTCCACAAGCCAGAAGCCTGCCTCTGTGGATGAGGCCCAGCCGGTTGCATCGCTCCGCCTCGTCGAGGTAAGCGGTGGAGATAAAGATCGTGACCCTTTCGCGGAGCAGTTGATACAGGATTCTCCAGAAATCGCGGCGCGACACAGGGTCAACGCCGTTGGTGGGCTCATCCAGAAAGAGCACCTTTGGTGTATGGATTAGCGCACAGGCAAGGCCGAGTTTTTGTTTCATCCCGCCGGAGAGGTTGCCCGCCAGGCGCTTCCTGAAGGGCATCAGATTGCTGAAGGCAAGGAGCCGATCGGTTTTTTCTCCCCGGCCTTTTCGCGGCACCCCGTAGATGTCCGCAAAGAAGTCGATGTTCTCTTTCACCGTAAGGTCCGGGTACAGGCCGAATCTCTGGCTCATGTACCCGATTTTCTCCTTGATCGCCTCCGCCTCTTTCACAATATGGTGGCCGGCTACCCAGGCATCTCCCGTAGTGGGTTCCATGATCGAGGTCAAGAGCCGCATGGTCGTGGTCTTGCCTGCGCCGTCCGGTCCCACGAGGCCGAATATCTCTCCCTCGGCCACCGAAAGCGTCAGGCTGTCAACAGCCGTCAGGCTATTGAAGGATTTTGTCAGCCCTTCTGTTCTGATGGCGTCCACCGCTCACCTCTTTAAGGAAAGTTAGAATTTACCAGAATATCCGCGTCGGCCGGCATGCCTGGCTTCAGTTCCATTCCGGGGTTGGGGATATCCACCTTCACGCGATAAACCAGCTTCACTCGTTCCTTTGCCGTTTGAACGATTTTAGGCGTAAACTCAGCCTGTGAGGCAATGAAGGAGATGTGTCCCTCATACACTTTACCCGGATAGGCGTCAGTGATTACGCGCACCCGCTGACCGACCTTCACGCGGCCCAGGTCTGTCTCGTTGATATAGGCCCGCAGCCACACGTTCTCAAGATCGCCGACGGTAACGACCGGCGTTCCTGGCGCGACATACTCTCCCGGCTCGACATTCTCCGACAGAACCACCCCGGAGAGGGGAGAGGTCAGCGTGGTGTAACCCAGGCGCGTCTCGGCCAGGGCAACGGCTTCCTTCGCTTGATCCACGCGGGCCCGGGCCTGTTCGATAGTCTCTTTGCGGGGCCCCTTTTTAACAAGCTTATACCGTTCCCTGGCTTCCTTCAGGGCCGCACGGGCCTGTTCAATCTCTTCTTTTCTCGGGCCTTCTTCCATGAGTTTCAACTGCTCTTCAGCTTCCCTCACCCTTGCCCTGGCCATGTCATAAGCCGCTCGGGAGCTATCAAATTCACGGGCCGATATGACCTCTTTTTTATAGAGTGCGCTCAGCCTTTCATAATCAGCTTTCAAGCGCTTAGCTTCCGCTTTTGCCCGCTCTACCGTCGCCTTTGCGGCGGCCACCTCCTGGGCCCTTGAGCCGGCGAGCAACTCGTCGAGCCTGGCTTTCGCCCCCTGTACGGAAGCGGCGGCCTGGGCGATTTCCTCCGGCCGGGACCCGGCCTCCAGTTCAGCCAGAGCCGCCTGCTCCGCCTTTAATTCAGCCCTGCGGAGAGCAACTTCCTGAGCAAGTTCAGCGCTGTCCAGGCGGGCAATGACTTGACCGGCCATGACTGTTTCACCTTCCGAAACCAGACGTTGTTCAACCCGTCCGGAAATCTTGAAGCTTACCTCAACATCAGTGATCTCGATGTTGCCTGAGACGCGAATTATTTTCGGACCATTGTGCGAACCGGGCTGGAGATATGTATCAGCCAATACCATCGCTGTCGCTATCACCAACAGGAAGAGCACGAGTTTTTTCTTATGCCTCACACCATACCTCCTATGTGAATTTTTGTTCACATAACGGCGAAAAAAATTATTCCGTCCGTATGGCCTCACTGAATATCTGCCAGGTCTTTTCCGTTTGCCTGATCATGTTGAACGATCCGTCGGTCAGATGCCAGAGGATTGCCGAAGGCTGAAGCATACCCAGGAACATTACCGAAAGTGTTTCAGGGGCAATATCTTGACGTATTCGGCACTCCTGCTGGCCTTGACGCATCATATCACCCACTCCGTCGAGATACTCTTTGATAATCTCATACAATTTGGCTTTTCTCTCCGGGGTGCCGCTGTAAATTTCTTCGGAAAATATGATACGCGGAATCGCCTGAAACTCCTGGATCAACTGGATATGGCGCATGAGCAGATGTCTGATAGAATCCAGCGGGTTGGAATTCGACTCGCGGGCGGCTTTGATGTTGCCAAGAAGCCGGTCCCGGATCAGATCAAGGGTGGCATCCAGCACTTCATTTTTGCTCCTGTAATGTCGGTAGATAGCAGAGGGAACGAGGCCAACCATACGGGCCACTCCACCCACAGTCAGTGCTTTTACCCCATGTCTTGCAATCAGGCTCAGGGCTGCAAGGGCTATCTGCTCCTTTCTGATTTCAGTATTCAACTTCTCTGCACTCATTTCAATCTCCTTTGTGAATCTCCATTCACAATATAGGTCGAAAAATATCTATTGTCAAGAAAAATGCAAAAATAATTAATATTTTTAATTACCTAAAGCGTATAATTAAGGTAAAACGAGAGATATACTATGACGGGTTTCTCAGAATTCATTCAGGGCATCGGATTTCATTATTTTTTCCCTGTCCACACGTCACCCCGGGGCATTCCGCATCCATCGAAAAAGAGTTAATCGTTCTGCTGGTCCTTCAGCATCCCGTTGAACTTGTTAAGCAGATGCGCGGGGGTGTTCAACAGGCGCCCGAAAATGCCCACCACACCTTCTCCTAGCGATTGTATGGGGACGGGGATTATTTCAGGTTCCCGCAGGCTGCCTTTCACAAGGTAGTATACTGTGATAAGTCCTTTGTTTTGACCGGTGAGAATGGGACCCACAATAGGAAGCTTGTTTAGAACGTAATCCACGGATAGAAGTGGCTGCACCCCCATTTTCATGTCAATGGTACCATGGGCCGTATCTATTTGGCCGGCCGCAGCGATTTTCATGGAATCCCCGTCAAGGAAAAAATTATCGGTATGAATCACCCCTTCAACCAAGGTGCCGTCGGCAGTGATCCGGTGGTAAGGAAGTCCTTTGGTTGTCAGGTCCGGAAAGCGCCCCCCGAGAAACTGGGAGACATTCAGCAAAGAAAATAGTCGGGACAATAGGGCGTGCTTCCGGATGATACCCTCGCGGAGATCAATGGAGATTTTGCCGCTCAATGTCCCCGCAAGGGGTTGAGAACCTCCCCACATTCCTTGCACCGAGCCGTCCAGGTCGAGCATCCCCGTCATGAAGGAGCCAATGCCGCCTCGCAGCACCAGGGTCCTGGATACGTCCATGTCACGGACATCCAGGTTAACCCGGAACGGTTTTCCGTGGACTTCCCCGAGGTTTATCATGCCGTCAATCCGTAATGAGCCCGCCCCAAGCCGGAACGTTCCATTTTCAACACCCAGAACCCCCTGGCGGATATTCAGATCTGCGGCCAGACTCTGGAGATCCAATTGCTGAAAATGTAACTCCCCCATGGAAATGTGCGCTTCCCCTTCAATGGTGCGTAATAATGGTAAAAGCTTTGAAGAGGCGGTGGCGGGTGGTTTCTTGTCAGGCATTTCTGGAAATATGAAATCATCAATGCTGAATTTCCTCGAACGAAAGGATAGATGCACGCGGGGGATACGGTATCCCTGCATCGTTCCGTTCATTGTAATGTCCGATGCCCCCACCCGGGCGGAGACCTGGTGAAAGCTCAACACGTCGCCCTGCATGGAGATCCGGCCATTGAGTTGTGTGATGGGGTGAACAAGCCCCGGGACCTGCAGACTCACCTTCTGGAGGCGCATTTCTCCGTCAAACTGGAAGCGCAGCGTGCGGTCCGGCCAGTCGCTGCATGTGAGTCGCCCGATTATTCGTCCCGATGGTTGGAATAGGCGGGTAGTTGGAATCACGGGAGCCAGGGATGATAGATCAACAACTATAGAAGGCAGATCTATCTCAACACGTGGGACTTCCCCCCAGTATATCCTGCCCTTTCCCGCCACGAGGGCGTCCGCCATTCGAAGTTCCATACGTTCCACGATGAATTCTTTTGGGTGGGTCATGAAACCCCGAAGTTCAAAGTCTGCTCCCACGCCAACCGGTTTTTCCACCCAGGGAAGCAAGGCGATTCTGGCCCTGTCCATTGCCATCTTGCCCACCAGATTCGGGCGGTCAAGGGGGCCTGTTACTCGGAGGTTCATTTTACCGGTGCCTTCAAGCGTCAGGTTCTCAATACCGCTCGTATTGATCAAGGGTGTTATATCACGGGCATCAAGCCGCATTTCTATCAATGCGTCCAGCAGAGAATGTTTATCCCTGTAATTCGTGAAGGTTCCTTTGGTAAGAAATCGGCTTCGGCCCAGAGCTCCTTTGATGCCTCCCCATGAAACCCGCTGTCCATCGAAGTGTAAGACTCCCGACGCACCCGTTACTTGATGGGGCAACAAGCGTGTCTCTAATGATACTCCCTCTATTCGCACATCACCATCGATTTCGAGAAGGTCGCTTTTGGACAATACTCCGCTTATTTTTATTGTTTGCCTGGATCGACCGCGGATAGCCTCTATGTCTTTCTTCAGCTTTTTGAATATTCGAGCATCACTGCCAAGCGCGAATTCATGAGCCACCGTAAGGTCTGAATCTCCCTCAAGCTCAAGAGAAAGTTCAGGCCGACTGTAGAGGCTGTCAATACTCCCCCTGGCAGTCCATTGGCCGCCCAGCGCATTGAAGCGGATATCTGAAGCTTCAAGCTTTCCGGCACCCAGGTTCAAGGTGCCCCTGATGCCTGACATTTCAGGCAGCCCCGGAACTTTTAATTCCCCATTTTCCAAGCTCGCTTGCACCCATATCATTCCCCAATGCTTCTTGCTTTTCATTTGTGGGTAATTGTGTACAATTCCTGCTGTACCTCCCGATATGATTTGAAGTGCCCCCTTGCCTTGAACGGAGCGTATAAATCGGGCTACGTCCGGTGGTAAGATGGGGGTAGGGATATATTTGCGCACCTGTTCCAGCCGGAATGTATCGGTGGATGCGGCGGCGTCGATGCGGAGTTTCCGGCGACGGAGGTCGAACAGAGAGCATCGTCCGCGGATCGTTCCCTCTGGAAAGCGCACCACCGTTGGACCTATGATCAGGTTTCGCCTGTCCAGGCTGACGTCTGTATTCACCTCCAGTCGGGGTGCGGTCAGACGCTGCTCAAAAGCATCCGGGTAGTCGAATACCGCGTGCTCCATCACAACCTGGGAAACCGTGCGGAATATCCCGGCCAGGTTGCCTCGGTAAGTACCGTCAAGTGTCACCCGGCCGCCGATGTGTTTCATGGGCACGTATCTGGAATAATATGGAAAAAACAGGTCTCCCCACAAATGCTTGACCCTCAATCGGCCATCGATCTGGATTTGCGGCCAACTGATACCGCTAGCTGCATGGTGCGCCCAAATGCCAGATTCCGTACATCTACCTGCAGGTTTCTCACCTTGAGTTTCAGAGACCCTCCCGGGCGCGCCCTGTCGTGAAACTGGATAGTTCCGTCGTGGACGGCGATCCGTTTCACAAAGAATCCGGCCGTACCCAAAGCGCTTCCGCCCTCATTCGAAGATTCTTTGTCCCTGCCTCCCAGTGAAACGATCGGCAACAGCCACCGCCCATTCGAGGTTCGCTCCACACGAATTACGGGCTTATACAGCCGGATGCTCCTCCATGCCACCTCACGGTTCAGCAGAGGGGCCAATTCGAGCCCGAGAAACACTTCTTCCGCCTGAACCGGGGTAGACAGGCCCGGAAGTCCTGGAATCATAACGTCTTCCAGGGAAACACCGATCCCATGGCGGAAGTGCAGGCGGGTCTTCCCAATGTGCACCTCAACGCCCAGGGCCGTTATAAGCGCCCGCTGAGCGGCGGCTCCCAATCGGGCCGGCTCTAAAAGATACATCGCCGTCAGCGCAAATAGAGCCAGCAGCACCGTCCCCCACAGCAATACGCGCAACATACGCGAGATGTTTTTCCGGGACTTCCGGCCTTGCTGGCCCGTTTTTTTGATCACCATCGTGGTTCAGCAGTTTTTATTGGTTTTAAGATGTGATTGCCGCCCGGAATCGGCATTTTTAGGCGCAGAGTTTAATCCCGTCCTTGCATTTCCGGCACGCAAAGTGTTGACCAGGAGATGTGCGCGGCGCAGCGGTTCTGGAAGCCGGTAACCCGTGCACGTGTTCATCACAATACGAATGGACGTTTCCAACCCCAGTCGGTGGCCGGGGGATACGAACACGGGTTTTACCCTCCGCCTTGTGCGAAGCACGGCTCCAACCACCCGGCCTTTAAGCATCAAGGCGGCCCAGTCCCCGGGTACGGGTCCAGGTGGTTTGTGCTCCCCCACAAGGCGGGATTTGGCGCATCCAATGGTAGGGGTATCCAGGAGAACACCCATATGCGCAGCCAAGCCCATGCATCGTGGGTGCGCAATGCCCTGGCCGTCGAAAATAATCACATCCGGCCGGCAGCGGAGTCGGACAAATGCGTCTATAAGCACAGGGCCCTCACGGAAGGTAAGAAGCCCCGGAACATACGGAAAAGCGACCTCCCCCAGAGCCGATGAAGTTTCCACTGTCTCCAGGCCGGGCCATCGTAGTACCACCACGGCCGCATACGCCGTCCCGCTTCGGCGTGAATACGAGGCGTCCGCGGCGGCTATCAGGCCCGGGCCATCCCACTGACCCTGTGGAATAAGATGTTTTTTGAGTTCCAGTTGGATCTCAGATGCCTGGCGGGGAGTTACGCGCCATGGGTGAGAGCGGATTAATTGCATATGATGCTATTGAACTCACATTTGCAGTTTAAAAGTCATAAAATCCATCTAAAACAACTCACTCTCATGGTGAGTGTTCCATGACGACGAGATCCGCTAACAATCATTTGATGATCGGGTTAAGCGAGCCAGGAGTTGATGCGGGAGTTATCCTCCGGCAATGGGTGGGAAAATGCTTATTACGTCCCCTTCCTTGAGGGATTCTTCCCGGTTGCTGTTGATCCCATTGAGCAGGATGATCTTAGGCAGATCGTCCGGGATTTTAAGGTGATTCAAGATATCTTCCACTCGAATGCCATCGTTGGTCTCGATCTCGCATGAGAACCGATCACTCCCGGGGGGAAGATAATCACGCAAGTTTGCAAAAAGTCTCACTTTGACTTTCATATTTTCAATGTAAGCCATCCACTGGAATCTGTCAAGTTACGTTAATGATTGAAGCCATCATCTGTGTTATTTGAATATGGATCCCATGAATTCCCTGTTATTCCGAGTCGTTCGCTGACGCTGGATGGTATGCCTGCTTGGACAGGTAAATGAAAAACTCCCTGTTTCCTTTCGGCCCAAGCAGGGGAGACTCCTCCACCCCCAGCACTTTCAGCCCGAGCTCACGCGCAGCCCGAGTGATACGATCCACGGCGCCGGCTTGCTTTTTGGGGTCCCTGACTACGCCGCCTTTGCCCACCTCTCCGCGGCCTACCTCGAACTGTGGCTTGATCAGGGCCACGATGACCCCATGATCTTCAATAATGTCTGTGATACGGGGCAGCACCTTGTCCAGCGAGATAAACGACGTATCAACCACCGCCAACTGGACAGGTTCGGGAATGCGCGACTTGTCCATGTAGCGAATATTAGTGCGCTCTAAGGATACGACCCTTGTATCCTGACGCAGCTTCCAGGCCAGTTGCCCATAACCCACATCCACAGCGTACACCCTGCGGGCGCCGTGTTGAAGGAGGCAGTCTGTGAATCCGCCGGTGGACGCACCCACGTCCAGCACGGTCAGTCCCTCAACAGTGATGCCGAAACTTTTAATCGCTCCCTCCAGCTTGAGCCCTCCCCGGCTGACGTAGGGAATGTCCTCTCCCTTCAATTCGATTTTCGCCGCCACCGGGACGGCGTGGCCGGTTTTGTCTATCCGCCGGCCATTGACCAGCACCCGCCCTTCTAAAATGAAGGCCCTGGCCCTTTCGCGGCTCTGTGCAAAACCTCGCTCGACCAGCAGCTTATCAAGCCGTTCTTTTTTAGTAATGGGCATGTTGTTTTTCGATGAGATTGCCAACGGCTTAGGCATATACAGAGGGGATATATCCGATATTTCTTTAATTACAGGCATTATTACCCATTAAAGTTTATAACATCCTTGTCTCATTTATCTTTTATTTCTTTTAATCGGTCCAATGATCCATCAAAAAATCGGACTTTTAATGGAGGCCAGTTAGGACCCATATTATTGATTTCCAATTCAAAGGATTTAATGGGATGATCTGCTTTAAACTCTCGCAGACCACGGGCACGCCAACCAAAGCACCCGATGGGTATCCATATTTGACCTTCAAATTTTTCGCTACTGAAAGAAGCGGGTCAATTAACGGCATTCAGGTTCCATGAGGGGTGGTCCGGACAATGTATTGTCCGGGCTGCGCGGCAGCAAGAGGCAGTACATGGCTCGTTTAATGGTTCCCGGGCGCGGGGTTTATCCCCGCCCGAATAACATTGGCCTATCAGCTTGCCGCAATACGCCTGGTGGTTTTTTTGGCTGCGAACTGCCGGAATGAGCGATAGATGCCTTTAGGATCCAGGCCGCATTTTACCCTGAGTTGGTCCAAAGTTCCATGCTCCAGGAAGTCATCGGGAAGCCCCAGCCGCTTGACGGTTACCCCGTAAACACCGTTTCGTTCAAGGCACTCAAGTACAGCGCTGCCGAATCCGCCATCCAGAACGTTTTCCTCGATGGTGATAAGTCTTCCCGTGCGCAGGGCGCTGCGGCAGATCAATTCCTCATCAAGCGGCTTGACGAACCGGCTGTTGATAACCTCCAGTGATATCCCATGACGTTCCAGCACCCGGGCTGCTTCCAGAGCAGGGTGGACCATGGCGCCAATGGCGATGACCGTGGAATCGGCCCCTTCCTTTAGGATCTCTGATTTACCGATGGGCAGGGTGCTCAGTTCCTCATCAAGATGAGGGCAGGGGAGGCTCTCCCGCGGATAGCGAAAGGCGATGGGCCCACTGTGTTCTAAAGCGGTCTTGATCATGTGTTGAAACTCGTTGAAGTCGCGTGGAGCCATCACCACCAGATTTGGAATATGGCGCAGGTAAGAAAGGTCAAAAATCCCCTGGTGCGTTGCTCCGTCCTGTCCAACTATGCCGCCCCTGTCGAGCGCAAAGACCACAGGAAGGTTCTGCTGACAGACGTCGTGAAGAACCTGATCGTACGCCCGCTGCAAGAACGTTGAATAAATTGCCACCACGGGCCGGTATCCCTCGGCGGCCAGGCCTGCAGCAAAGGTTACTGCATGTTGTTCGGCAATGCCCACATCAAAAAAGCGTTGGGGGAGGTCATTGGCAAACTGTTCCAACCCTGTACCCTGCGGCATGGCGGCTGTAATGGCAACGATGGCCGGGTTCTCCTTGGCCAGGCGCACCAGGGTATTCCCAAAAACCTTGGTGTAAGAGATTTTATCTGGATTTGGCGATGGAAGCTGACCCGTGCTCTCGTCGAAAGGCTCAACTCCGTGAAAAGCCATGGGGTCCTTTTCGGATGCGTGGTAGCCCTTTCCCTTGGTGGTGATCACGTGGACGAGAATGGGGCCCTTGAGTTTCTTGACGTTACGCAGGGTCTCCACAAGTTGTTTCAGGCGATGGCCCATGATGGGCCCAACGTAGTTGAACCCCAATTCCTCGAATAAAATCCCGGGCGTGAGGAGGCCTTTGATGACCTCCTCTGACTGCTTGGCCCACTGATAGAAGGATTCTCCCAGTGCGGGAATGCTCTTGAGGACCGATTTGATCTCCTCCCGAAACCGCATAACCAGCCCGCCGGTCATTATGCGATTAAGGTAATCTGACAGTGCGCCTACCCGGGAGGAAATGAACATCTCGTTGTCGTTGAGGATTACTATGATGTCCTTGTCCTGCGTACCGGCATAGTTTAGCCCCTCGAATGTCATGCCGACAGTCATGGTTCCATCGCCGATGACCGCAATGATTTTATGGTCTCCACCCGACAGGCAGCGGGCCTGGGTCATACCCACGGCCGCGGAAATTGCGGTGCCGCTGTGGCCTACATCAAAAGAATCATACGGGCTTTCCTCGCGGCGAGGAAAACCGCTGATGCCGCCCATTTGCCGCAGGGAATGAAACGCATCCCGGCGTCCGGTCAAAAGTTTATGTGCATATGTTTGGTGCCCCACATCCCATATCAGGCGATCCCTGGGAGTATCGAACACATAGTGGAGTGCAATGGTAAGTTCCACCACCCCCAAACTGGAGGCAAGGTGGCCGCCGGTTTTTGAAACAGTCTGGATTATTCTTTGGCGGATTTCCTGGGCCAGGCGCTGCAGGTCGTTCTCCGGGAGTTGTCTCAAGTCCTTTGGGCTGTCGATTCGATCCAGCAGCATGCTGTTGTTGCTTGTCATGAGGAAGAATCCTCCTTTCACCAACCAGCCAACTATTCGATCTCAACGGTCCCGCTGACCTATATCCTGCGGGAGACAACGGACGAGATCGGTCTCTGAGCTAAATCGGGCAAGGACTTACATGGCCTCCATCTATGAATTTCCGGGCACATATGAACTGGCGGATAGCGGCATCGCTCAGTTTTTGCTTGGTATTCCCAAGTTTTGAAAAAGAGGCGCCTTACATGTAAATCCAATCTCCATTATTCCTCGGGCCGGTACGGCTCGGTCCTCAACTGCCCTTGGGGATCTTTCATGAGAGCTTCCACTTTGGCTTCCGCCTCATCAAGCATGCTTATGCATAGTCTGCTCAAGCGCACACCTTCCTCGAACGCTTTCAGAGATTCATCCAGAGTCAACTCGCCCCGGTCCATTTGATGCACTATGGCCTCCAGCTTCTCAAGGGCCTCTTCAAAACTCTCATGGTTTTTTTTCATGGGGACTCCAATACCTTCCCTCATGGAATTATGGAGATAATCTTGAAACCATTCCGTCTGAGGGCATTGGCTATGGCCTCAACATCGCATTTCTCCAAACGGAAGAAATAAATCCTTGAATTATGTTCCTCGGCGTTGGCCATGCCTACCGAGATGATTTCACCACCATGTTCTCGTATGAAACGGGCTACTTCATCAAATGCACCGGGACGCCTGTTTGTGACCACGTCGATTCGTGAGCTCGATTCAAGAATACCCATAATCTCTATGAAAGCCCGGCAAATATCCGTGGTGGTGATCATTCCGACTAACTGGTCGTTCTCAATTACGGGAAGGCCGCTGATACGATTTTCAACAAGGAATCGGGCGGCATCTTCAATAGGAGTATCTGGAGATATAATAATGGGATTGATCAACATTATGTCGGCTACGGTGATATCTTCAATCATGGAGGCCAGGTGGACGGCCCTGATGTCCGATTCGGTTACCATCCCCACCATCCGTCCATTCTCTACAACGGGAAGATGACGGATCTCATGCTTTTTCATTAATTCCATGGCTCTTTTGATGGTATAATCCCGAGAAATTGTAATCAGTTCCCGGGCCATCCGACGTTTGACCCTCATTTACCACTCCTTATGCCTTCAGAATTTTTATTATCCTATACTAACCGCACGTTAATTTCAAGGGCTGAGAAACAGGAGTTATCCAAAAATTTCCAGGGGGGGGAGAAAAGGGGTAATTATGGATCCGGGGGATCACCTCCCGCTCTGGGGTGGAGTAACGGAGCCCATGCGCAGCCCGGACAATTTATTGTCCGCGTTGCGCAGCAGCAAGAGGTCATGGAGAAACGCCGGGTGCTGTTGCTGGGTCTATCATCAAGATCGCCTGGATATTCCTCTCATGCTAACCTGTATGCTGGCGGAACAAGGGCTTTGCGTGGAAAGCCTCTTATCGCTTCTCGACCCGGACGACAAGTCGTCCGTGTCACCACCCCTTTTCGAAAAGTTTCTCCAAAATTCCTTTTTTACGTACTGATGAATGCAGGGAATTAAAATTCAAAGCATTTTGATAAATCTGCGTGAAATTATTGGGGAAAGTCCTGCAGAGAAAAGGTTCACAATTCAAAAGACACCTCGAGACCTGGTTTTACGATAGCCGGTGCGAGATCCGGCGCGTCCTGGCCCGGAGACTGCCCGCCGGGCTGCTTCGGAAGGCAATTCCAAATCCACCCGTTCCAATGCCATGATGCGGTCCCGTATTTCAGCGGCCTTCTCGAATTCGAGGCGTTCCGCCGCCTGGTACATTTCAGCACGGAGTTTCTCGATAAATTCCTTGACATTGCGGCCGGGCAGATAGGAGGCAACATCCTCGCCCACCGTTGGCACCTCAACGTAATCCGCCTCGTATACAGAACTCAGAACAGTTTGAATGTCTTTTCGAACCGTCTCCGGCGTGATGCCGTGTTTTTTATTGTATGCGTCCTGCATGCGGCGCCGTCTTTGGGTCTCCTCAATGGCCGCCGACATAGATGGCGTTATGCTATCGGCGTACATCAACACCTGTCCGGCCACGTTGCGGGATGCACGACCGGCGGTCTGGATGAGGGATCGCTGGGAGCGAAGGAAACCTTCCTTGTCGGCATCGAGGATGGCAACCAGGGAGACTTCAGGAAGGTCCAGCCCTTCGCGCAGAAGGTTGATTCCCACAAGCACGTCAAATACTCCGAGACGAAGATCCCTGATAATTTCCGTGCGTTCAATGGTGCTGATGTCCGAATGGAGATAGCGGACATTTAACCCCAAATCAGTATAGTATTCCGTCAGGTCCTCGGCCATGCGCTTGGTCAACGTGGTAACCAGCACGCGCTCGCCCCGTTTCACCCTGGCCTGTATCTTGTCGTAGAGATCATCGACCTGATTGGCCGCAGGTTTGACAATGATTTCAGGATCCATCAGTCCCGTGGGACGAACGATCTGTTCAACCACCAATCCTTGCGCTTTCTCAAGCTCATACTCCGCAGGGGTGGCGGATACATATATGATCTGCCGCACTAAACGATTGAACTCCTCGAACATCAGGGGACGGTTGTCCAGAGCGGAGGGAAGTCGGAATCCATACCGGACCAGGGTCTCCTTTCGCGAACGGTCTCCCCAATACATCCCTTTGAGCTGCGGGATCGTGACATGACTCTCATCGATGACCACCAGGGCATCTTGAGGCAAATAATCTATAAGAGTCGGCGGCGGTTCTCCCGGCGCCCGGCCGGTGAGATGCCGCGAGTAGTTCTCAATACCGGTGCAATACCCTAACTCTCGCATCATCTCCAGGTCAAAAAGAGTCCGTTCCCGGATGCGCTGAGCTTCGATGAGCATGTTCTGGCTTCGAAAGTGTTCCACTTGATGGCGCAACTCTTCCCGGATATTTTCTATTGCCTGCTCGAGACGCTGTCGGGTGGTCACATAGTGGCTGCCCGGATAGATGGCGATTTTTTTGAGGCGCTGGAGCACACACCCCCGCAGGGGGTCGATCTCCGCGATGGACTCCACCACGTCACCGAAGAATTCCACACGGATGGCACGTTCTCCTTCATGAGCGGGAAAAACCTCAAAAACATCTCCCCGAACGCGGAAGGTTCCACGGTGAAAGTCATAGTCATTGCGCTCATATTGGATCTCCACCAGCTTGGCCAGTATGTCGTCCCGGCTGTATTCCTCCCCCTCTTCCAGGAAGACAAGCATTCCATAATATGCCTCTGGAGATCCCAGGCCATAAATGCACGACACGCTCGCCACGATCACCACATCGTTTCTCTCCAGCAGGGAGCGCGTGGCGGAATGGCGCATTTTGTCTATGGCGTCGTTGATGGAGGTGTCTTTTTCTATGTAGGTGTCAGTGGAGGGGACATAGGCTTCAGGTTGATAGTAGTCGTAATAGCTGACAAAGTACTCAACCGCATTGTCCGGGAAAAGGTTCTTGAATTCCCCGTAAAGCTGTGCCGCAAGGGTCTTGTTGTGGGCGATCACCAGGGTGGGCCGCTGTACACGTTCGATCACATTGGCAATGGTGAAAGTCTTGCCGGAGCCGGTAACGCCAAGGAGCACCTGATGAGGCAGCCCCTCCTTTAAACCCTTTTCGAGGGCTTTCACGGCCTCTCGCTGGTCTCCCTTTAAGGAAAAGTCAGAAGCAATTTTAAACGTAGACATTTTAATTGCAATGAATAATGGATCTCTCGATCGTGACACGTATCCATGATGTATGAAAAAATATCGCCGCCGTCAGTGCCGCGAACAATTCTGCAAGATTATTAACGAATGCATATAGCAGGCCTATACATCCAGCTTCTTTTTCCAGGTGGTCCCCCCCGGGCCGTCCTCCAGGATTATCCCTGCCGCCGAGAGTTGATCCCGGATGGCGTCGGCCTCTGCCCAGGCTTTTCGCTTGCGGGCCTCGGATCGCTCCTTCACAAGGCGAAGTATCTCGGCTTCATCCAGGTCAACGGCTTCTCTGTCGAGTTGCCGAAGTTCAGCCAGGAACTTGCTCGGACCCTTCTGAAAAAGGCCTAAGATGCCCCCCAATCGGCCGAGAGTTTCACCCGCCCGGCGAAGAATCCCCCGGGCTGCTGTTGTCTTCTCCTCCTCACTCATGAAGCGATTCAGACGCCGCACCGTCTCATGAAAGTAACTCAATGCCAGCGCGGTATTGAAGTCGTCGTCCATCGCTTCTTCGAAACGACCGGGTAGTGTTTTCACAAAATTCAACAACTCCTTTTCGACTCCTTTACGGGGGGATGGATCATCTATTGCGCCTTTAGACTTCTCATCCAGGTCCTGGAGTACATGGGCGATGCGCTCGAGGCCCAGGCGGGCGTCGCATACTCCGCGCTCGGTGAAATCAAAATCGTTTCGATAGCTGGAGGAAAGGAAATAGAACCGGAGGACATCGGGATGATACGTCTTCAAGGCTTCCCGGATGGTCGTGATATTCCCCAATGACTTTGACATTTTGGCGCCGTCACGGGTTACCCATCCGTTGTGGACCCAGTACTGCACAAAAGGCTTGCCGGTTGCTGCTTCTGACTGGGCGATCTCGTTTTCGTGATGGGGGAAGATCAAATCCTTCCCGCCGCCATGGATGTCAAACGGCTGCCCAAGGTAATATGCGCTCATAGCCGAGCACTCGATATGCCACCCCGGTCGTCCCTTCCCCCAAGGGCTGTCCCATTCGGGCTCACCGGGTTTGCTTTTTTTCCAGAGGGCGAAATCAAGGGGGTCTTCTTTATACTCTCCGGGTTCCACGCGAACCCCTGACTCGATATGTTCCAGATCCTGGCCGGACAGTCTGCCATAGGGGCGAAATCTGCGCACGGAAAAGTATACCGCGTCAGGAGTATCGTAAGCATAACCCCTGGTTTCCAGTGCCATGACCAGATCGATCATCTGCGGGATATGGGCAGTGGCTCTGGGCTCAAAGTCGGGGCGCAATATGCCGAGTGACTCCATGTCCCGGTCGAATGCCTTCATGTACCGCTCGGCCACAATCTCCGGGTTCACGCTTTCTTGATTGGCTCTCTGGATTATCTTGTCGTCCACGTCCGTATAATTTCGAACGTAAGTCACCTCATAGCCCTTGTGCCTGAGGTAGCGATAAATGATGTCAAAGATGATGGCCGAGCGGGCGTGCCCGATGTGGCATTCATCGTACACAGTAACCCCGCAGGCGTATATTTTCACTCGACCCGGTTCCAGCGGGATAAATTCTTCTTTGTTTCGAGTCAACGTGTTGAAAATCTTCAGTGTCATGGGAACATGCCTTCGCGCTTCAAAATCTCCCCGTCAAAATGAATATACCACAAGGATTGAACACGTGGGGGGAGTTTATGTAACAGGTGTAACAGTGCAAAGCAGTTGGAACAACTATGGATCTCGATTCGAGCCGGAACAATCAATTCCAAAGCAGACGGCGAAATCCAATAACGTACAACATGACTATAATGATTATATGTAATGTTAAGCTTGAGCCCGGAATTTGTCAACCATTTCAATAGTATTAATATCTTATAAGTGCGACGGGCGCATTACGTATGGGTATCAGGGGAGAAACCAACCTGATGCCGCGCACTCCGAAAATAATAGAGCATCCAGAAAGAGCCGAGAATCCCCATGAGGCTGCCTGCAAAATATACGGATTTTACCCCGTACAGATCCATAATTATGCCAAAAACTAAGGGTCCTATGATCCCTCCTAAACTCATGGCGCTGGAGTATAATCCCATCACTGACCCCATGCCGTAGTTCCGGCCGATCTGGAGTCCAAGGGCCTGCACCGCCACTCGGGATACCGAGCTGAGGCCAGCCATGGCGACAAGCAGTACTGCCAGCAAAAAAGGATATTTTACAAGCGGAATAAAGGCCATCAGGAATGGGGCGGCGAAACTCCCGACGAGGATCATGGGCATTTTCCGGACGCGGTCGGCAATCCACCCAATAGCACCTTCGATCAGCCCACCAAACAAGAGGTATACGGAAAGAAGAACGCCAATCTCCGCCAGGCTCATGTGCAGGTAAGGCACTGCATACAGCGGCAAAAATGCAATGATCCCTCGGCGCCAAAGAGCTCTACTCGCGCGGTACGCGCAGATGGCGAGGATGCGATTATCCGCAAGCATTTGCCTAAATGACGCCCGTTTCTTGTCAGGGATTATCAATCCCCTGATCTGAGAACGTACCGGGATCAGCCAGATGGCCAGGATCATCCCCAGGGTGGATACGCCGCATAGTGCGTAAAAGGCCGAGGCAATACCATATGCATGCGTCAAAGCACCGCCCAATAGCGGTCCAAAGCCCATGCCCAGAAACGCAGAGACATTAAAGGTATTGATATAGAGACCTTCTTTCCCTCGCGGGGTGAGATCGCCCACATAGGCCTGGACAACAGGTAGAATCATAGCGGAACTTGCACCGTGGATCATGCGGATGATTGACAGGTCAACTACGCTCCGTGCCAGGATATAGAGCAGTGAGACGGCCGCGTAAAGGAAGAGGCCCCAAACAATGAATACCTTGCGTTCCTTCCGATCCGAAATGCGGCCCACGATGGGCAGAAACGCAACCCGAGTCAGTGAGTAGCCCGAAAATATAATACCGATCCAGATACCGGAAGCACCCAGTTTTTGAGCGTAAAATGGCAGAATGGGGGCGATGATCCCGATACCCAGCATTGAAGCAAAGGCGCAAAGGAAAAGAACCAGGAAGATGCCCGGGGGTAAGCCTTTCAAGATTCGCGATTCTCCTTGCCATCCCAATGATTGAAAACGAGAACGTGGGTACTTGCATATCACAATGGCCTCATTCATGTCAAAGAAGGCCTTATTTCTTCATCGCAAAGAGACAAAAGAGTGATGCTAAGCCCCCTCAACTCAAAAAGAGGTCCCCCCCCCGGCCAACTCTAAAGAGCGATCAAATCAAAAAGGTCTTGAAGAAAATTCTCCACTCAGAGCCTACTTATTAAAGCCCCAGCATGAAAAGGATTGACAGATCTTTTTCATTGGTTATATACTCATTTTCCGTGAAGCATGAAAAATGCTATACATTTAATGCTTGCTTCAGGATGTTTTTGTATATAATGGGGAAAAAAGATCAGGAGCTTTATAACTCATGGTTTGCGTGTGGATCCGTCTCCAGATCTTCGCTCCCCTGGGGATACCAAGATTCCTTAATCTTTCTGCTTGATTTCTGGATTTATTGAAGCAAATAAAAAGCGAATAAAAGGGAGATATGGTTTATGCTTGATATAATGCGTCGTAAAGCCCAGAGCTGGATGATCAAAGTTCTCTTAGGGCTCATCGTGGTAGTGTTCGCATTCTGGGGGGTGGGAAGCATTCGGGAGCGCCAATTCGAGGTGATCGCCGAGGTGGGTGATGCCACAATCAGTTATCGCGTCTTTCAACAGAACTACGAAGATACTCTTCAAGCCTATCAGCAGCAGTTTGGGCCTGCACTAACGGATGAGATGCTCAAAGCTCTCAACCTCAAGCAGCGGGTGATGGACGATCTGATCGAAAAGGCGCTCCTCTTGCAAGAAGCCGACCGCCTGGGTATTATCATCTCCGAAGAAGAGCTCGAACAGGCTATTCTGCAATATCCCGCGTTCCAGAACCAGGGCGTTTTTAACCAGGAACTTTATCTTCGGGTGTTGCGTGCGAACCGGATGAATCCGGGGGATTTTGAGCAGGATATGGCCGAGCAGATGAAGATATCCCGCATGCAGAACATCATTCGGGATGCGATCTTAATCTCCGACCAGGAAATTTTTGAACAGTATGAGTACTATAATGAAAAATGGAATCACAATTTTGTGAAATTTCCGATATCCCCTGAAAAGGTATATGCCTCGGGCGGGAAAAAAGCTTCACAGGAGCCTCTCATCACCGAAGAAGAACTCAAGAAGTACTATGATGATCATCCCGACGCGTTCAAAACACCCCTGAGGCGTCGCGTCCTTTACCTCCACGTCAAGGACAAAGATTTTTTGGACCGGGTGCAAGTATCGGATAGGGAAGTAGAGGATTACTACGAGATCAATGTTGATCAGTACAAAATACCGGAAAAAGTCCACGCCCGTCATATCCTCATTAAAATTGTCCCATCCGATACGCCGACACAAGTGGCGGAGAAGCGGAAAAAGATCGAAAAAATTCTCGAGGAAGCCAAATCCGGAACTGATTTTGCCGAGTTGGCTCGTAAATATTCCCAGGATGGTACAGCTTCTGATGGAGGGGACCTGGGCTATTTTGCCCGGGGTGAAATGGTCGGGCCTTTCGAAAAAGCCGCTTTCGAGCTGAAGCCGGGAGAGATAAGCCCCGTGGTAAAGACACGGTTTGGTTTTCACATTATTAAATTGGAGGACAGACAAGAGGCCCGAACAAAGCCGCTGGAAGAAGTCAGGGAGCAGGCCGAGCAGGCCGTCATCAAGCAGAAGGCCCAGGAACTGGCTTACGAAGAGGCTGAAAAGCTTGACCAGGAAGTATACGAGCGCAACAGCCTGGAAAAAGTAGCCGAGGAAAGAGGTATCCGCTTGGAAACAACTGAGCCTTTCAGCCGCGAGGAGGATGTGCCCGGCCTTGGGTACCGCCCCGAGTTCGTGAAGGCCGCATTCGAGTATAATATTGGCGAGATCAGCAAACTCATCTCAGAGCCCTCTGACCATTTCATTCTTAAGGTACTGGAAGAGATACCGCCTTATGTGCCGGAGTTTGAAGAGGTGAAAGAGCAGGTTAAACTGCGGCTTCGGGAAACAAAAGCAAAAGAAAAGGCCCGCAAAGAAGCCGAGGAGTTCTTGGCAGCTCTCAGGAAACAGGACGCCAGCATGGATGACCTGGCTGCTCAGTTCGGAGTGGAAAAGGGGGAGACAGGGCTCTTTCCGCGGCAAAACGAGCCTACAATTCCTAAAATCGGACGTTCGGAGGAGCTATGGAAAGAGGCTGTATCGCTCGATGATAACCACCGATTGCCCGAAAAGGTCCATCTGGTGGATGATGCCTATGTTGTAATCAGTTTCAAGGAACGGAAGCCTGCAACCCGTGCGGAATATGAGATTAAGAAAAAAGATTTCCTTCGGAACATCATCTCTTTCAGGCAACATGATGCATATCAACGCTGGCTCCAGATGCTCAAAGCACGATATGAGATTGTGGTTAACGAAACTCTTTTGTAGCTGATAGGGGGTAAAGGCCGCATGCTACGGCCAGGGAAGGGGAATCGTGCGCATTGGCATGGATGCCCTGCCACTGTCAGGGGAAAAAAGTGGCGTAGGATACTATACTGAGCAATTACTTCGAGCCCTGGAGAGGGTCGAGGGTAAAAATGAGTACGTGCTTTTTTCCACCCGTGATTTCGATTCTCCGTTTTCCGATTCCAGTCGATTTCGAAAGCGAATTGCCCCACTTCTATTGGGTTACGCCTGGATGCAGGTGGGACAGCCCGTTCAGATCGCCAAGGAGCGACTTGACCTCTATCATGGCCCTAATTTCGTCGTGCCACTGGCTGCTCCTTGTCCTACAGTGATTACAATACACGATCTTTCGTCGTTTATACTGAGGAAGACCCACAAATGGACAAATAACTTGATCCAGCGAGTTCTTGTGCCCCCCTCGGCACGTCGGAGCCGTCTGATTATAGCGGTTTCCGATGCAACACGCAGCGATGTTGTGCGAATTCTGGGCATCCATGAGGAGAAAATCCGCGTAATTCCCGAGGCAGTGGATGGGATATTTTCACCTGTGGCAGATAATGAATCGCGCCGTCGCGTTATGCGTCGTCTGGGATTACCTGAGAAATTTATACTTTTTGTGGGGACACTCGAGCCGAGAAAAAATATCCCCACATTGCTGGAGGCATTCGCATATCTGATACGCCGCGGAGATATAAAACATCAACTCGTACTGGCCGGAGTTCAAGGCTGGGGAGGCCGCTCGATACAGAAGAAAGTCCGATTCCTGGGGATAGAGGAGAGAGTGAAGTTCACCGGTTACGTGGCCAGGGAAGACCTGCCGATGCTCTACAGCATGGCGGACTCTTTCGTCTATCCTTCACTGTATGAAGGTTTTGGCTTGCCGCCACTGGAGGCGATGGCATGCGGAACTCCTGTGATCGTATCCGATGGTTCTGCTTTGAGCAGCGTGGTGGCCGAGGCCGGCATACGGGTTGATCCCAACGATGTACACGGTCTGGCGCAAGCCATGCGAAATGTTTTGATGGATAAGAGGCTTCGGTCAGATTTGATCAAAAGAGGCATGGAAAGAGTGAAATGCTTCTCGTGGGACGCTACCGCCCGGGAAACGTTGGCTTTGTATGAAGAAGCGGCGTTTTCCAGGGGGGATTGAATCCATGCGTGTGGGCATCAATCTCCTGCACCTCTCAACCCATGAAGCCGGGGTGGCCTGCTATGCCCGGAGCTTGGTTAGGGCGTTGTTGGCTTCGGAGGGGGTTGATGCATTCATCTTGTACGGCCGAAAACGCCACATTGAGCACTTCCGGCGAGCCAATGTGCAATTGAGATCGGTTCGGTTCCTGCCTGATAATCGATGGTTTCGCATCCTCTGGGAGCAGTTTGCAATGGGAGGGGCGATCAGGGTACGAGGACCGGATGTTTTTCACTGGCCGGACTATTCCCGCTCTCTGCTCGCCCCCGGTGCAAGAAGCGTTGTGACGGTACATGACCTGGCATTTTTGAGATTGAATCATATATATGACCAGGGGCGGACCCTTTATAAGCGGCTCATGGCCAAAGTCTCCGTCAGTGGAGCCAAGGCGATAATCGCTGTTTCGGAAAATACCGCACGCGACATTACAGAGTTGTTGGGCATCCCACGGGCTCGGATTAATCCTATTCCCAATGGAATCGACAGTGATTTCCGACAACTTCCTCCACACGTATGCGAGGAATATAGAAAACGGCGCCTGGGGGGGATTGGGCCGTTTATACTTTTTGTGGGCACGGTAGAGCCGCGCAAGAACGTGATGCGACTCCTGGAGGCCCATGAAATAATGCAAAAAATGGGCATAAAGGGAATCCCGCTGGTTTTGGCCGGCCGCCAGGGGTGGAAGAGCGAACAGATTGTAAAGGCAATCCAGAAGGGGATGGCAAAAGGGTCGGTATGTTGGCTGGGATATGTACCCAGAGAGGAACTTCCCATCCTTTACAATCTGTGCCGGATTTTTGTTTACCCCTCGCTGTACGAGGGATTCGGCTTTCCTCCACTGGAAGCTATGGCATGCGGCGCCCCCGTCATCACGTCCGACAACTCCTCCCTTTCAGAAGTAACAGGGGACGCGGCCCTGCTGATAGATCCTCTTGACGTGGAAGCTCTGGCAGGAGCCATGGCAAGGCTCATAGAAGATCATGCCCTCAGGGACAGCATGCACTCCAGAGGAATAGAGCACGCGGGAAAATATAGATGGGAGGAGACAGCACGGCGTACAATAGAAGTATATCGGAAGGTAAACTGCTGTGAAAGTGGCGATTATTCATGATTGGTTAACCGGCATGCGGGGAGGCGAGAAATGTCTGGAGGTGTTCTGTGAGCTTTTTCAGCAGGCCCACGTATATACTCTGTTCCATATCGCCGGAAGCGTGTCTTCCGTGATCGAACAGATGCCGATTCATACCACGTTCATTCAGCGATTGTCTCGTGGCGTTGAGCGGTATCGGTATTTACTGCCTCTTTTTCCCACGGCGGCAGAGCAGATCAACCTTAATGGATACGACCTGATCCTCAGCAGCAGCCATTGCGTGGCCAAGGGGATAATCCCTCCTCCGGACGCACTCCATATCTGTTACTGCCATACCCCCATGCGATATGTGTGGGATCAGTATTCTATTTACTTCCCCACAGAGCGAATGGGGCGGCCCATGCGGTGGATCGTCCCGCTGGTGGCCAATTATTTGAGAGTCTGGGATGTCGCCTCAAGCCACCGTGTGGATCACTTTGTGGCAAACTCGGCTCATGTAGCAGGAAGGATTCGCAAATATTACGGACGCGAGGCGGACGTGATCTATCCGCCCGTGGACTGCGATCGTTTCCATCTGGACGATGAAAAGAAAGAATCCTTTTACTTTATGGTGACGGCTTTGGCTCCATACAAGCGGGTGGACCTGGCCATTGAGGCTTTCAACCGCATGGGGGCTCCTCTCGTAATCATAGGTTCAGGTCAAGAAGAGGGCATCCTTCGTCGGCGGGCGGCCGGCAACATCACGTTCTTGGGCTGGCAGCCTGATAATGTCGTGGCCGAGCATTACGCGAAATGCAGGGCATTTATTTTCCCCGGAGAAGAAGATTTCGGCATAACCCCCGTAGAGGCCCAGGCGGCCGGGTGTCCAGTGGTGGCCTTCGGCAGGGGCGGGGCAATGGAGACAGTGATTCCACTGGACAATCCAGGGCAAGAGCCCCCCACTGGCGTTTTTTTCCGAGAGCCCACTGCTGACGCCCTGATAGAAGCCGTGCGAACATTCGAGGCCCGGGAGGATGCCTTCAATGCGCGTGCGATCCGTCAGAATGCCTTGCGGTTCGACCGGTCTCGCTTCAAACAGCAGATAAACCAAATGATTCAATCATGGTGGAAACAGTGGCAGGAAGGTAAGGGCGATGCTCAAAAGGTATAACCAGGTCTTCATTTCTTGCCTTATCATACTTGATGCCGTAATTACCGCCGTTTCATGGCTGCTTTCATACTTTCTCCGTTTTCACGTGGACATTATCCCGGTCACCAAGGGGATTCCTCCTTTCAGTCTTTATCTTGAGTTGGTCATTTATGCAGTAGTCATATGGGGCATTGTCTTTAGAGTAATGGGACTCTACGCACCAATGCGGAGTACCTCCAAGCTGAGAGAAACCTCAAAAATCGCCCAGGCCTCAACAGTAGCCTTGCTGATTTTTATAGCGCTGGTTTATTTCATAAAAGAGTATAAATTCTCCAGATTGGTTATTCTTTACTTCCTGCTTATCAATATTGCTTTGCTTTCCTCTTTTCGCGTGCTGCTTCGATGCATTCTCCATTTTATCCGCAGGAGAGGATATAATCAACGACACGTGCTGATAGTGGGCGCTGGGGATCTGGGCCAGAGGGTCCTCAAGACCATAAAGCAAACACCCGAGCTGGGCCTCAAGGTGGTGGGCTTCATGGATCAGCGGCCTGATCTGGTGGGTCGAAATCTGGAAGGTATCCAGGTCCTGGGGCCGATCCAGGATATCGGGTCAACCCTGGCTGATGGAGGCATCGACCAGGTGGTAATCGCCTTGCCTCTGGAGGACCACGAGGTTTTCAAAGAAGTTATGAGGCAAATTGATAATGAGATGGTGGATATCAAGGTGGTGCCCGATTTGTTACAGTTTATGACGTTGAGGGGAGGGGTGGAGGAGCTTGACGGCCTTTCCATCATCAGCCTCCGAGATTCACCCCTTTATGGATGGAACAAAATACTCAAACGCATGATGGACATTGTGTTCGCCACAGTGGGTATTGTAGTGCTCTTCCCATTGTTTATCCTGATCGCTTTGGCGATCAAGTTGACCTCGCCGGGACCTTTGTTATTCCGCCAAGGCAGAATGGGCATGGATGGCCGCGTATTCAATATTCTGAAGTTTCGCACCATGAGGGTCGATGCCGAAAAAGAAACCGGCGCCGTATGGGCAACGAGAGATGATCCTCGTCGTACACCTGTGGGCGCCATATTGCGCAGGATGAGCCTGGATGAGCTCCCCCAATTGATCAATGTGCTTAAAGGAGAGATGAGCCTGGTGGGCCCCAGGCCCGAGCGACCCGAACTCATCATGAAGTTTAAACAGACCATCCCGAAATACATGCTGCGCCACAAGACGAAAGCAGGCATTACAGGCTGGGCGCAGATTCACGGGTACAGGGGCAACACATCTCTTGAAAAACGAATTGAGTGTGATTTATTCTACATACAGAACTGGTCCCTCTCCCTGGACCTCAAGATCATTATGATGACTTTCTGGTCGGGGCTAATCAACAAAAATGCCTACTGAAGGAGAAGCAATGCCAGCACGCTTCGGCACGTTGTCCCTTGTTCGATGCGCAGCGGCCCGGAAAGGACTTGCATGAAGAATCCCAGAAGGGCCCGGGTTGATAAGTCAGTGTGCATTGACCTGGGAGGCACCAACATGCGGATCGCACTGGTAGGCGCCGGGGGGGAAATACTCCGGCGCGCCCGGTTTGTTACGCACGCGGATCGTGGCTGGCGCGATATCGTGGAACGGATGGCCCGGGGCGTCAAGGAACTGGTGGCCACGGAGGGTACGGAATCCTGCACAGGGGTTGGGGTGGGTGTTCCCGGGGCCTTGTTGCACAAAGAAGGAGTTGTGATAGATTCGCCCAATCTTCCGGGCTGGCATAAAGTCCCTCTCCGCCGCTTTTTGCGTGATCGTCTGCACTGCCCTGTTGTGGTGGAGAACGACGCAGATGCGGCCGCTCTTGGAGAAGGATGCTATGGCGCGGCCAGGGGAATAAGGAATTATCTGGGTATCACGCTGGGCACAGGCGTGGGAGGCGGGCTGGTACTTGACGGCAAGCTTTGGAGGGGTCCCGAGGCGACCGCTGGAGAAGTGGGACACTTTCCTGTGGAGACCGCGGGTTTTCCCTGCGGCTGCGGAAGCCATGGATGCCTGGAGACCGTGGCTTCGGCAACCGGCATCGTACGTATGGCCCTTGAAGCCGGCCGGGATACTGAGATTCGTCGGCTCAGCGGGGATTCCGTGGCTAATATTGACGCCGAGGTGGTTTCCCGCGCAGCCAGGCAGGGCGACAGAGTGGCTCAGGGCATTTTTCACAGGATGGCCGTGACCCTTGCCATGGTACTCGCCGGTATAGTTAACCTTTTGCAACTGGAAGCGTTGATCATCGGGGGAGGGGTGGCCGCTTCGTGGGACTGTTTCGGCGATACGCTTCGACAAGAGATGCAGAAGAGGCTGTTCTCCGGCCCCCCGCGCGATGTTCGGATTCTCCAGGCCGAGCTGGGGGATGACGCTGGAATCCTTGGAATGGCTCGAAGGGTGTTTGAGGAGACCGGGGTGCCCATCGGGTGAAGGCGACTTTGACGCCGAGAAGAATATCCGCGGGGCAAACAAGGGTCTTATTATAATAATTTTTTTAAGGCGACCGGTTCCGTTGTGTCGGCCATCATCCCCAATGGAGCCGGATGAGTCGGGACGCAAGGCGAACAATCGATCATCATCGGAAGCCCGTTAACCCTTGAAGCAAGTGATTTTCGAACTGAGAACTCGATGGGTTTTACCTAGTCGATGGAACGCAGCAGGAGAAGTGAATGTCCAACAAGAAAAAGAGCGTAATTCGAGAATATGCGGAAGCGATCATTATCGCGGTTGTATTGGCGCTGATTATCAGGAGTTTCGTGGTTCAGGCCTTCAAGATCCCCTCAGGCTCTATGGAGCCTACACTTCTTATAGGAGACCACATCCTCGTCAACAAATTCCTTTACGGCATTAAGATTCCTTTTACCGATATCCGATTGTTTCCCATTCGGCATCCCCAACGGGGTGATATCATCGTTTTTGTCTATCCTGTGGAGCCGGACAAGGACTTCATCAAACGCATCATAGGGGTCCCGGGGGATGCGGTTGAGATTAAAAACAAACTGGTTTACATCAATGGCACCCCTCTTAACGATCCGTATGGCGTGCACGTTGAAAAGACCATACTTCCGGCCGGCATTCAGCCTCGGGATAACTTCGGGCCGGTCCGCGTGCCGGAGCACAGATATTTCGTCATGGGAGACAACCGTGATCGCAGTTACGACAGCCGCTTCTGGGGTTTCGTGGGCGAAAGCGCCATAAAGGGCAAAGCATTCATCATCTACTGGTCCAAAAAAAATCACTTCTACAATGTACGATGGAACCGGTTGGGCAAGATCATCAGGTGAAAAGCAAATGGCATGTTTAACGGACAAAACGAAGGAAAAATATTAATTAAAATTCAATATATTAGTTCAATCCACTGTATGGTTTCTTGCACTAGCCCGGCCACATCACCCCTCGCAGCATTTCCCAGCCCTCCACCACCTGTGCTCGCAGTTCATACCATGATTTGAGCCTCCACAGCCGCCGGCAGAGGTACGACGGCCGCAGGTAAAAACCCAGGATGAACCGCCGTCGAAGGCGGTGCATCTCATCCCGACTGAGCCGCCGGGTGGGCATGGCGATGTTACGGCCGGTCTGGTCCATTGAAAAGGTCTTTTCTTCCAGCAGTCCCTCTTCCAGAACTTGCTTGCGCAGTTCGGTCCCCACCCTTGGAACGGCCAGGTTGAAGGATGCGAAGTCACACTCCAGCGATTTGGCAAAATCGAGGGTCTCTTCCACCGTCTCAGCGGTTTCCTCCGGTAGTCCCAGTATAAAGGTTCCTACTGTGCGGATGCCCAACCGGCGGCACCAGGAAAAAGCATTCCGGATCTGCTGCCTCGAGTAACCCTTTCGATATTGCCGAAGAATATCCTCGTTGGCGGTTTCTACGCCCAGAATGATGGTGTGGCAACCCGCTTGCCGCATCTCCTCCAGCAGAGGAGGATCGACCACATCCACCCGGGAGAAGCAACTCCATCCCGCTCCGGGGATCTGCTCCCGCATGGCGGCGCAGAGCTTCAGAGTACGCTGCCGTACCGCTCCGAAGGTCTGGTCGATGAAGAATATTTCATCGATTCCCATGCGACGAATGAAGCGAAGCTCCTCCATCACGTTCTCCACAGGCCGAACCTTAAAGCCCAGGGTGGACATGATGCAGAAACTGCATCGAAAGGGGCATCCATAATCCGTAAGCACCGAGGCGAAACGGCGTTTTCTGGAAAATGAATACCGGTATCCCGGGTGCTGAAAAAGATCGTGTCGCGGCACGGGCAACTCAAATTGACGGTTCATGACTCGCGGTTGATCGCGGACCACCACACATCCGGCGTCGCGATACGCCATGTTTTCTATTCGCCGGTGCTCCCCCCGCAAGAAATGAAGGGCGTCCTCGTTGGTGAAATCGAGGATGATCCCGTCCAGGAACGGGTAACGCTCCAGCCACATGCCGGGCTCTTCCATGAAGAGGTCGCCGCTTACCAGGAGAGGAACTCCCGTTCGGGTGCGAACCGCCTCAAGGAACGGTAAATCTTCTTCCATGCTCACGGCGCCGGTCATGGCGATGACGGCGGCCGGCGTATGAAGCGCAACCTTCTCAAGGGCTTTGTCAGGACTCAGTCGCTTCACCATGGCGTCTTCCGAGGCGACACGGAAGAAACCGGAAAGCCTGCCGCTCAGGACCAAGAGATCCAGGGGATGGAAAAGGTAGTTGGATTTGGTGGTCTTGCTGCAATAATAGTCGCGGATATAAATTTTCTTCCCCGGGGGATTGAGCAGCAGAACCGTGGACGATTCGGGTATCATAACGTTCAGAATCTCCCGTTTGCAAGGAACTGGCGAAGA
This sequence comes from Deltaproteobacteria bacterium, assembly GCA_019310535.1. GTDB lineage: Bacteria > Desulfobacterota > JAFDED01 > JAFDED01 > JAFDED01 > JAFDED01. The sequence continues at coordinate 2,883 of JAFDED010000063.1, read as the reverse complement.
GCCTCTTTTACTTCTTCCAACTCAATAGCCTTCATGCAAATGTTGATTCCCCGGCATTCGGACATTTTGGCATTATACACGTTCAGGCAAGGGCTGCAGTACAGATCGGCAAAAAAGACCTTTCGGTTGTCCACCAGGGGCGCATAGCGCACCGGCGTATCCGGGCCATAGAAGGCCATGACAGGGGTGTCCATCACCGCCGAGAGGTGCAAGGGGCCGGTGTCATTGGTTATGACCAGGTGTGCTTCGGCCAATAAACCCGCCAGCCCGTAAAAGTCCAGTTTGCCGGCCAGGGAAATGGTTTGTTCGGGATTTTTCATAATGGAGAGCACGTGCTGTACGTACTCTTCTTCTTCGCCGGCGCCGGTCAGGACGGGTCGGATGGCAAGTTCTTCCACCATGTGATCCATAAGCCCTGCAAAACGATCGGGGGGCCAGCGCCCCTCCAGGCACCGGTCCGAGGCATTGACGTTCACCACTATCAGCGGCTTATCCCCATCAAGACCGCTTTGGCTCAGCAAAGAGCGTATCCGTTCCCGGTGGACCGGATCGATTCGAAGTCGGGGTTTCAGCGGCAGTTCCACCGGCTCTGCTCCCACTGATTCGCCCAGCGCCATGAAGACCTCAGTGATATGTTTGTAAGCATTAAAATAAGTGGGATGGGTCAGCAGATTGCCTCTCCAGAAAGTCTTTGTGTAATACCCCACACGGTATGGCGCACCTGTCAGATAGCTGAAGATCATGGAAAAGCGCGCGAAAAACTCGAGGTCGAACACCATGTCCACACCGCGCCGTCGAAGATGTAAAAGCCGCACGATGACGTCTCGGGCGAAGGTCAGAAAATTATCGGGTCTCACCGTTACAATCTCGTCCACAGGTTCCGCGCAGCGGAGCAATGGTTCGTTTATGGCAAAGGTGATGAAATAGATTCGGGCGTCGGGGTATTTTTTTCGAATGGCGTCCAGCAGCGGTGTGCAGAGAATAATGCTGCCCATCCCGAAAAACTTCAACACCGCGATGGAAGAGACTTTCCGGGGACGCGCCGGAAACAGGCGGCGCTTGAACCAGTGAAACAGGCTTAACATCGTGCACAGAATTGTCCCCACCGCCTGGTCGATAAAGATCATTCGCCTCAGTCGCATTATAGTATCCCTATAGCCCCTATCCCGGGGATGAGTGTTTCGTTGTAAAATGGGCAATTATCATTGAAAATTCTACATTTTTCAATGCGCTTATCACCACCGGCCGTAAAATAGTCCGAAACCAACGGTTTGGAAGGAAGCCAGGTGGTCTTGCGGACAAACTTCAACATCGATCCCTCGGCAACAAAATCGAAGTGGAGACATGTTGCACAGGTCTTTACTTCATGATTTTAGGCGGGAAAACAATGTTTATCACCCGTATAGGTGTCTTCCCTGAGTTAGGACCTCAAAGCTGAGTATGGGCTGGTCGGCGTTCACTGTGGCCACAACGGGGAAGTCGAAACCCTTTCCCCAAGCAGCGAAGGGCAGGTTAGCGGTCGGCAGGATTGACCGTTGTTGGTGCCTTGCGCTTATGACCTGGCGGGAGAGGAAGGCGCCCTGTGGACTCACGGAAAGATAACCCAACCCATCACAGGCAAAGAGGCTCTGGTATCCATGATTCAAGAGGAGCTTAGCTGACATTGCTTATGAACGATCCTATCACTTCAAGAGAGCCGAATCAAGAAAAAAGAATAAGAATAAGAACCAAAGGAAAAGCGGAGGAAAAAGAACAAGAAGAATTTTTGTCCGTAACAGGACCGAAAGGGGAGAATGAAAACCTCATGCTGGAATGCTGGAGTAAAGTCTTTCCGGTTTCATGCGTTGCGCCACTCTGGAGCATCCATCATGGAACGAAATAATGTCCCCAATAACTTATTGAATTTATTGGTACCCCCCCCCCGGCCCGACTCGAACGGGCGGCCTACGGATTAGGAATATTAGCAATGTTTTTGCTTGTTTTCGTAACTAGCTAAATATATTATTAAAATCGCAAACTAATTTTTTTAAATGACCCAAAATTCCAATCATTATTAGCTTGTTATGAGGTGGTTGACGGAATAAATACGGAATAATATTTTTCATTAATTTGTCCGATTTCTCTTAGTAAAAGAAGGAATTTATCCACCTGAATTGTCGATATGAAAAGGGGAAAATGCTGGAAGATTTATCTCTAATCAGAACAACACCCGGAATCACTCACGATGGCAAGCCCTTTGATTTTTATGGTTCATCCGGAATTTGCGTACTTTAGCTCTTGAACGTTTGTGGACAATCAGGTTTTCCTCTTTGAGGATAGAAAAATCAATCAAGGAGGAGAGGCCATCATGTCCACAAGTCTTTTGTATCACGGATTCGGTATCCGAGGCTACAAGTATGTCCGCACCCAGTATGAAAATGGATCTGCGCTTTTCACCATACGCCAAAACACGAAAGAAATGAGGTGTGCCGCTTGCGGCTCCCGGAGAGTGATCCGTCGGGGGCAGGTTTGGCGTCGTTTCAGATCGGTACCGATAGGGTTGAAGCCGGTTTGGATTTTGCTTGCCATTCAAAGAGTTTACTGCATGGTTTGCGCTCTGGTCCGACAGGTCAACGTGGGGTTTGCCGACCCCCGCCGAAGCTACACTAAAGCATTTGAACGTTATGCTTTGGAACTGTCCCGGCATATGACCATTCAGGAGGTGGCCCGCCATCTGGGTGTCAGTTGGGACGTCATCAAGGAGATTCAAAAGAGGAGCCTCAAGCGTCGCTTTTCCCGACCGAAACTGAAGAAACTCAAGAGAATAGCCATAGATGAGATCACCAGCGGTCATGGCCATCGATATTTGACCATCGTTTTGGATTTGGACAGTGGAGCCGTGGT
>JAFDED010000140.1 GCA_019310535.1 Deltaproteobacteria bacterium | reverse complement strand
TAATCCGGTGGAAATCATCCTCGCCGTCGCAAAAAAAGCTCTTGAGGCCCGATCACCGGAGGATTTCTTACATTGCCAGCTTATTCTTTTTTCAAAGAGCTAAAGTATTACGAAATTCGAAATTTACATTAAGGAGGGGGTAAGCAGCTAATGGAAACTACAGAAGATCGTTGGAGAAAATTTGGTGCCATTGTTGTACGTCTGACCCGAAGGGAGGATATAACCAGAGAAGAGGCGCGGGAATGCTGGCGGCAGATATGCGAAGAGGAGCAGTCTGACTTACAGCAAGGCGCCTTTATAGCGGCTTTGCGCGCAAAGCCGGAGACACCGGAAGAGGTGGCGGGCACGTTCGAGGCCCTGTATGAATATGATACAACGAAGGTGGAGATCCACACCCCGGAACCTACCGTCGACAACTGCGGGACTGGCGCCGATACGCTCAAGACCATTAATGTCAGCACCGGAGCCGCAATCATCGCTTCCGCCTGTGGTGTATATGTGGTCCGGCATTGTGCAAGGGCTATCTCGTCGAACTGCGGAGCAGTCGATGTGATCGAGGCCCTGGGAGTGAACGTGGAAGCCGACCTGGACTTTCCCAAGCAGAGCGTTGAAAAGGCCGGGATCTGTGCGTGGAACGCATTTCTCCCCAAGATCCACCCAAAGACCCTGGCGCGGGTACTCTCCCAGGTCCGATTCGGCTCCACGATCAACCTGGTGGGCCCCCTGCTCAATCCCACCCTGCCATCCTACAAGGTCATGGGAGTTCCCAGCAAGGACATGATCGACATCGAGGTAAGAACCCTGCGGGAGCTGGGTTTCAAAAAGGCCTTTATCATGCACGGATTCGACGACAAAGAACAGAAGGGCATGGACGAGATTTCCACGCTGGGAATAACCTATGTCTCAGAGTTGCGTGAAAACGGTACTATTGACAGCTATGTTTTGAACCCGGAGGATTTTGGTATCAAGAGACCGCGGTTTGAAGATTTGGCCTCCAGCCGTAATGTGAAAAATGACGCTCTTCAATTGCTTCGAGTAATCATGGGAAAAGACAGCGGGCCAAAAAGAGACATTATATGTCTTAACACCGCCCCTATCCTCTCTATAATGGGCAAGGCCAAGGATCTGCATGAGGGTTTTCGAATGGCCAGGGATGCCATTGAGGATGGAAGGGCGCTGGAGAAGTTGCGAAGCTGGGTGACCTGGCAAAACGTCAAGCCAGGGGACGGAATGCCCGTGCTGGAGGAAATGATCCGGCAGACTTGAAACAACCATGTTTCACCGCAGAATACGCGGAGAAAATAAAATAAGACTCATTCTCTGTGGTCTCTGCTGTAGATTCTCCTTTTTGGGTGCATCATGGAAGTAAAATACGCCAGTTGCTTTTTTTGTACCAGCAAGGGCTGTGCCTTGAAGGTGTACGTGGAGGCGGACAAGGTCCAGAGGGTAACCGTGGACACTGGCGCCCCGGTGGTGCCGGGGGCTTTTTGCGTTCGCCCCTCTCTGGCCAAAGATTATCAGCATCATCCATTTCGGCTGAGTTTTCCCTTGAAGCGCCGGGGGCCCCGCGGTTCCAACAATTGGGAGCGCATTTCCTGGGATCAGGCGCTGGATGAAATTGCTGAAAAACTTGCCGACATCCGCGAGCGCTACGGCGCGGAAGCGCTGGCCACCAGTTCCGGCACGGGTCGGGGCGCGGCGGAGTTCGCCAAGACCAGATTCATGAATCTTTTCGGCAGTCCCAACCGTTTCGGGGTCATCACCATTTGCTACGCGCCCCGTGCCATGGTGTGGTTTTTGACCTTCGGCGGACACCTGGTGTCTGATCGAAAGCCGGGGAAGACCCGGATGATGATTCTGTGGGGACGCAATGCCCACGAGGGAGGGCCGGCATCGTGGAAAAGCTTCCTTGATGCAAAAAAATCGGGCCTCAGGACCATGGTGGTCGATCCCCGGTGCACCGAGCCGGCCAGACAGGCCGACCGTTGGGTTCAGCTCAGGGCGGGCAGCGACGTCGCGCTGGCACTGGGAATGATCCACGTGATCATTGAAGAAGGGCTGTATCATAAAGAGTTCGTGGAGAAATACGCGTCGGGGTTCGCAGCGCTGCGGGAGCGCGCCCGGGCCTACACGCCGGAAAGGGTTGCCCGGATCACCTGGCTTTCCGCCGATACCGTCAGGGAAGCGGCGCGCTTCTATGCCGCAAACCAGCCTTCCAACATGGTCATCGGGGTGTCCGCGGAGCACGGCGCGCCCAATGGGATCCAAGCCGTTCGGGCCGTCAACATTTTGCGCGCCATCGTGGGTTCCATCGACGTGGAGGGCGGGGACCTGATAACCGGCCCCCATCCGGACTTTTTGCCCGACGCAGCAGTGGAGCTCAATCACATGCTCCCGCCCGAGCAGCGGCGCAAGCAACTGGGCTCAGACCGGTTCCGCTTCATGACTTACCCGGGCTGGGAGCTCCTCGAGGAGCAGATGCGTAAAAAGTGGGGAGAGCGGCACTCAGCAGCTGTCAACCTCCACTCCGCGGCCCACGCACCCACGGTTTTCCGTGCCATGATAACCGGAAAGCCCTACCCGGTGAAAGCGCTCGTCGTCTCCTGCAGCAACCCCCTCCTGTCGTACAGCAACACCCACCTGGTTTATAAAGCCCTCCAATCAACCGATCTGCTGGCCACCTTTGACCTGACGTGGACGCCCACGGCGCTGATCTCGGATTATGTCCTGCCGGCCGCATGCTGGATGGAGCGCCCGGACATGGGCAACTTCGCCTCTGTGGGAGGGTACCCTCTGGTCCAGATGGGAGAGGCTGCAGTGCCTGCCCGGGTCGCCGGTGAATACGAGCGCCTCAATGACTACGAGTTCTGGCGGGAGCTGGGAACCCGGCTGGGCCAGGCTGATCACTGGCCCTGGAGGACCTTTGAGGAACTCTGGGAGCACCGCCTCCAGGGGGTCATGGAGAAGTCGGGGTGCAAATCTTTCTCTGAGTTTATGAGAGAGAAGCGCTGGGACGTGGAGCCGCCGAGGCCGGGATTATGCAAGGAAGGCCCTCTGGCCACTCCCTCGGGAAAAGTGGAGATCTATTCCAGCATACTTGAAAAGCTGGGCTACGACCCATTGCCGGAGTATCAAGAACCGAACATCCCCGATGACATCAAGCGGAAATATCCCTTACTGAATATCAGCGGTGTGCGGGTGATGCCGTACCATCACAGCGAGTTTCGCCACGTGCCCTCTTTCCGTAAAAGACAGCCCGACCCCATGGTGGAAATCCACATGGATGTGGCCAGAAGAAAGGGCATCAACGACGGGGACTGGGTCTATATCGAGACCCCCTTGGGCCGCGTCAAGCAGCGCGCGAGGCTCACCACCTCCTTCGACCCCCGCTACATTGTGACGCAGCACAGTTGGTGGTTCCCGGAAATGCCGGCCGAAGGGCCCTCCCTCCACGGGCTCTGGGAATCCAACATCAACGTCACCACCGACGACGACCCGGATAAGTGCGACCCGCTCTCGGGTGGATGGCCCTTGAAGGGGGCCTACATGAGATGTAGGATATATAAGGCGTGAGGGGGCGACCGCAGGACATGTTCGAGGAACGTAGGTTGGGCTGTGCCCACCGTGCATGCATCCCTGGTTTATAACAAACCTGAAAGTTTTTGATGGGCAAAGCCCGCTCTACACTATCTGGGGAGGGCAGGCTGCCCCGGATAATTCATATGTCCGGACTGCGCAGCAGCAAGAGGCCATTCATATCTTTTGCTCTGAAAAATAGCATTGCTTTGAAAATCCTCTTATCGCTTCCGCGACCCGGACGACAAGTCGTCCGGGCCACCCCGCGCCTGGTCAACCAGCCTCATACACCACCTTGCCTTCTTTCAATACCCGATAGAGGGCGGTACCGGGCAGGTGCGCCCGCTATCATAAGTATAAAGCCATTATATTGATTTTATTTGACAAGTCAATGAATAAATCACTTCCGGACGGGCCGTGTGAAATGCTTGATGCTTACAGAGGCATCTTCTTTTTTCTTATCTTGTCTTTTTTTGTATGCCTTTTGTATCAAAAAAGCGGTTAAAAACCCTTTACAAGAATGAATACCCCATTTTTACAACTTTTATGATATAATTCCACTAGAAATGTTTGTTTTATAATTTACTTTTCCGGGCGGGATAAACTCCGCCCCTGCCTCGTCAGTATAATAATCCTGATTTCAATAACTTAGATTAGTGATTTTTGGCTGGGAAGCTATTGACATACATTTCATCGGAAAGTATAAAATAAGAAAAGCAAAACCGGCCGGGGGACCTGAATGCCCGTATACCAGTACAAGGGTCTGGATGCGTCCGGAAAGTCCATTCGCGGCATGATCGATGCCGACAGCCCGCGCTCGGCCAGGATGAAACTCCGGGGAGGCGGCATCTATCCGTCGGAACTCCAGGAAGAGACCCACTCCGAAACCTCACGACTCCAAGCCGCGCGGAATCTGCGGACGATTTTTCAACGTGTACGCCTGCAGGACACGGCGGTGATGACGCGCCAGTTGGCGACGCTGATCGGGGCGGGCGTTCCATTGGTTCCGGCATTAAACGCGCTCATCACCCAAGTGGACAACGACACCCTGCGAAAGGTGATAACGCAGGTTCGCGAACGGGTCAATGAAGGCAGCACGCTGAGCGATGCCATGAAGAGCTACCCGCGCGTCTTTTCCGACCTGTATACCAACATGGTGAACGCCGGCGAGGCCAGCGGGGCGCTGGAAGTCGTGCTCCTGCGGTTGGCGGATTTCATCGAGAACCAGGTGAGGCTCCGCAATAAAATTCACTCGACCCTGGCCTATCCCATTTTCATGCTCTTCATTGGATCGGGTATTTTGCTTTTTTTATTGACATTCGTCATCCCATCGGTAACCCAGATTTTTCAGGACTCCAATCGAGTATTGCCGGCGCCCACCATTCTTCTGCTCACCATCAGCGAGTTTCTGAAAAATTACTGGTGGCTGTTGGTCGGCGTAACCATTGGAGCGGTGATGGGTTGCAGGAGATATATTCACACCGAGGCAGGGAGAATGTTTTTCGACCGCCTGAAGCTCCACCTCCCCCTGCTGGGCGGACTGACCACAAAGATCGCCATTTCCCGGTTTGCACGCACCCTTGCGACCTTGCTCAATAGCGGCATTCCCCTTATGACATCTCTGGGGATAGTGCGCACAGTGGTCAATAACGGTGTGATCGCGGACGCCATTGGGTGCGCCCAGGAAAACATCCGGGAGGGGCAGGAGATTCATACACCCCTGGCCCAGTGCAATGTGTTTCCGCCTCTGGTGATCCAGATGGTCTCCATAGGCGAGAGAAGCGGGGAGCTTGAGCATATGCTGTTCAAGGTTGCCGAGTCTTACGACAACGAGGTGGAATCCAGTATCAGCAGTCTTACCTCGATGCTCGAGCCCATCATGATCCTGGTCATGGGTGTGGTGGTTGGTTTCATCGTCCTTGCTATTTTACTGCCCATCTTCGAGATGACACAGGGGATCATGTAAGGGGGTTGCTGGTTGCGCTTTACGGGTTAGTTGGTGAGGAAACGCGCAACCTGGAACCCGCAACGGAGATCGGCTGTTTTATCCTGGTATGGAGAAAAGGCATGCGTAAACGATTTGTTTCAACACAACAGGGGTTTACCCTGATCGAACTGATGGTGGTTATAGTTATCCTGGGGATTCTGGCAACATTCATCATGCCCCGCATTATGGGTCGCCCCGAGGAAGCGCGCCGGATGGCTGCAAAGGCGCAGATCCGGAGCATCGAGAGTGCGCTGAAGCTTTTTAAGCTGGACAACGGCTTTTATCCTTCCACCGAGCAGGGGCTGGAGGCTCTGGTCACTCCCCCCTCCACAGGCCAGATTACCGACCATTTTAGAGAGGGGGGATACCTGGAAAAAGGGAGGGTTCCCAATGACCCGTGGGGAAGACCGTATATTTATCTCTCTCCGGGCATTTACAATCCTGATTTTGATCTGAAATCCCTTGGGGCTGATGGAGAGGAAGGCGGCGAGGGGGCCGATGCGGACATCGAGAGCTGGAACCTGGAGGGCTGAGGCCGGTGGATTTGAAGAAAATTCGAATTCTGAATTTCGAACTTCAAATCCGAGAGGCTTCACCCTCATAGAACTCTCAGTGGTTATCGCGTTAATGGGCATCATACTGCTCATCACTTACCCCCGGTTTGAGAACTCTCTCTTCGCCAGCAACATTAAGCTTGCTTCTCGGCGTCTGTCTGCAGCCGTCCGTTATGCCCAGAGCCAGGCGGCGTATAAACGAAAGATTTGCAGGATTTACTTCAACCTGGACCGAAACGTCTATTGGCTCTCCATTCAGGGTGATGACGATGATTTCGTGATCGATACTTCATTTCTCGGCCAGGAAAAAAAGCTCCCGGATGGCGTATTTTTCGAGGACGTGATCTCCCCCCGGGATGGAAAGGTCACAGAGGGGCAGACGTTCACCCAGTTTCTCCCAAAGGGCCTGGTAGACCGGAGCCAGATACATCTCAGGGACGAGGCGGGGCGCATTTTCACGCTCATCATCCAGCCGCTGACCGCTGAAATTAGGTTTTTCGACACCTACGTGGAGGAGGAATGGGTGCCACGATGAAGAAATTTCGAATTCCGCGAAAACGGAACCTGCGATGTATTGTTACCTTCGGGAGGCAGGGAGGTTTTACTTTTCTTGAGGTAATGATATCGCTGGCGGTTTTGGCTGCCTGCCTGCTGGTTTTGCTCAACCTGCAATCCCTCACGGTTGACCAATTCGCCGAGTCGCGGAGCATGACCGAGGCTTTAATGCTGGCCCGATCCAAAATGGTGGAGACAGAGGCTGGAGGATTCCCCGAATTGGGAAAAGATGAGGGGGACTTTGGAGAGAAGCATCCGGGGTATATGTGGATTCGCGATGTTACCGAGACGGGGGTTGATGTCCTTCGAAAAGTCAGGATCGTGGTATTGCCTCCGGGAGGAGATTACGAACCGGGGACGGTGCAATTGGAGACATTGCTGGCCCGGGTGGAATATGCTCCTCTTGCGGAACTGATGGCCGGCTCCGGCGGAGGGCCAGGGAGCCAGGGAGGTCCTCAATCAGGCTCTACAGGGGATGAATCGACCGGTTCCTCCGGTGGGGCTGCGTCCTCTCCCGGCAAAGCACCTTCGGGAGCGGCCAAGGAACCTGCACCTCAAAACCCCGCCGCTGTTTTTCTCCCATGGCTTTCACCCAATGCACCTCGCAACCCGCCTCCTCGGCCCTCCGGGCCACCCCCTGCATTCCTGCCGTGGCTGTCGGGCGGCGGCGGCTCGCAATAACCCATGGGTTGCAGCCAGCGCTCACCCTTAAAAATGCCTTAGCCCATACACATCTGTCAACATAGATACAGGTCAGGCGAGACAGACGTTTCAACCGCAAATTCCGCACTTTATTCACCCCCTATTTTTAGCAAATGTTCACCCCAAAGAAAAGACTCCTAATGAGCCATAAGTTATGGAATTTTAGACCTTTATTCGCCTTTCAGTGAGCTTTTTTCTTGTGACTACACGCACCTTTCGATGGG
>JAFDED010000013.1 GCA_019310535.1 Deltaproteobacteria bacterium | reverse complement strand
GGCCGAAATAGCCGAATCCGTAGTAGAGTTCATAGGGGGCCAGGGGAACCCAGTAAATGTGCGAATCCGTCTGCCACCAACCCACCGCGCCCGGGTTCCAGTAAACATGGTGCGGATAGGGAGGCACCCAAAACCAGCCCACTCCCACCCCATAGCTCCATCGGCCGTAGTGGAACGGGACCCAGCCCCACGGCCAGGAGGAAACCCAGACGTAATGCGGGCTTCGAAACACCCATCGGCCGTGGCTGAAGGGGGCCCATCCCGCCGGAACCGCGGTGGGAACCCATACGGTGCCGTACCCGTCGACGCGGGTCCAATACCCGTATGGGTTCAGCTCTTCTGTGTAGCTCCGGAGCGGTTCCGGAACATATCCCCCGTTATTTTTACCGGAATCTCCGTAAGGCGGGGCGGTCGAGGTCTCTGTCCCGGGGAAGGAACTCTCGCCCGCGGCCATGGGCCTGGTCTCGATGATTCCGCCTCCCCGGGCGATCATGGCCCTGCCCGCCTCCAACCGGCTGCTGCTGCCCTCGGTCTGCACAACCGCTTCGCCCTGGATGATCGAAATATGGGTGGCTCTCTCCGCCTCGATGCTTTCCACCTGAAAAGTTGTGCCGGACTCTGCACGTGCAGAAAGATTGGGGGTGTCCACCTGTACCATCAAGCCGGAAGAGGCGTCTCCGGCGATCACCGCGTACACCTTCCCCCTGGAGAGGGCCAGCCGAAGCTGATCCCGATCCCCCAGCTTTTGGAAATCATCGATCTCCACCAGGGTCTGCTCCCGCAAGTGGATGGCGGAGCCGCCCCTGTACCGAGGCCCCCTGAGTGGTCCACAGTTGATCGCCTCTCCGGAGCGGAAAATTGATGGCGGCCGCTGCCCACTCATCGTTGCCTTCCACCCGGATCAGTGCATCGCCCTCCATCCGGTGAATCCAGAGCCGGCCCATCGGAGACTTGGCGTCCTGGGCCCAGCCTGCCTGCGAAAATCCCCAGATGAGCGCGAACAACATGACCACGACAATCCCGCGTTTGCCCATTATATTGATATTGTTAATCATGGCTCACCTCCCCCACCTTGCAGCCAAAAGCCCAAGGTGGCGGCCGTTGCCTCTGAAGTGTTTCTTGTCTTAATAGCTATTTGTTTCTTACGATGAACTGCACAACGTACATCTTCTGAAAACCCTCTCATCGTTATACCGCTATCTATACCGCTATCTTTTGGCGTGTGCATTCATTAATAATATGCCGCATTCCTGATATAGCCACCCTCAGGAGCCGCGGAAAGGCTCTTATTTATAGTATATAACATGATTTGCAACGTGCCAATCCCTTGCAATTATGCACAAGGGCTGAAGGGGGGAATTGATGGTATTACAGGATGGAGAAAGCGCTGGCGATCACCGATCGTCATGTAGCTAGCGGGCTCAGGTAAACCGGCTCGGGCTGGGCGCACATGATGCTCCTTCCCCTCCGCTTCCACCCTGGCCGCTGCTTGCGCTGAATCTGGACATCATACGATGCACCTCACTGCTTCCGCAGCCATCGCAATGGACACTTGCAGCGGAACCACCACTCATGATCAGTTTTTCAAAGATCTTACCACACTGCGAACATTGATACTCATAAATAGGCATTTAAACGGTCTCCCTTAACTTCCAAGATATTCCCTTTCTCGCCATTCACCGGCATACTGACAGTTTTTCACTTCCAGTTTAGCTGTCGAGGATATAACTTCCTTTATATAACTATAACTCCTCTTGCAACAATGTCAAGACACGTTGCCAACAGAGCCGCTGCAAGGCCGTCCATGCCGTAATAACTCGGGCGGGTCGCCTGTGTTACATCACGACAGGGACTGCATGCCGCAACTTCCGATTTCGGAGAGTCGGCTTTGCCAAGCATGACTCCTCATGGCTGAAATAACCCGCCTGCTCTGCATGGTGGACATCGCCCATCCCGCTGATCCGGGCGATTTTGTTGCAGAAGAGGGATACAAACCTGCCCTAGGCTTATCCTTTCGTGCAAAGATAAACTCTGTCCCTTATTGATTGTCGTCAGGGTCGCAAAGCGACAGGAGGCTGCCCGCGCAAAATCCTTGTTCTGCCGGCCTGCAGGAGAAATATCCGGGCAATCCTGATGATAGACGAAGCAACAGCACCCGGCGTTTCGCCATGACTTCTTGAATGTGCGCAACCCGGACAATAAATTGTCCGGGCCACCCATGGGCTCCGTTACTCCACCCCTGAGTGGGAGGTGATCCCCCGGATCCGCAATTACCACTTTTTCCTTTGAAAATTTCGGGGTGACTCCTGATATAAGAAAATTACTTGACACTATGGCATTGAGTTCGTAGTATGCCTTTAATGTGTTACGTGTCATAAATAGAGAAGTCCATTAAGGCCCAAAAATCGATATTTATGCCAGCAAAAAAAGAAAAAGGAGGCAACCATGAAAAAGCTCACATTTTTTGTATTGGCCTTGGGCATTGCAATTGTTTTCTCTTTTTCACCAGTTCCGGCGGCGGAGATAAAGGTTGGCACTTTATTCGCTCATACCGGACCTTTGGCGGAGTTTGGGCCCCACCATAAAAATGGCGCTGAACTGGCTGCAAAGCATCTGGAGGCTGCCGGGTTGAAACTTACATTGATACATGAAGACAGCGAAACATCTGCTATACCCGGCACCAACGCGGCAAAAAAGCTGGTGGAGATAAATAAAGTAGTAGCCATCGTGGGCGCCCTTGCCAGTGGAGTGACCATACCAGTGGCCGAATCCGTCACGCTGCCCAACAGCGTTTTGCAAATATCCAATGCTTCCACCTCTCCAATGATAACGGTTTTACCTGCCGATAAAGACAAGGACCTGCTCTTCAGAACATGCCCGTCCGATGCTCTTCAAGGCGTGATATCAGGTAAACTGGCGGCGGATTTAGGTTATAAAAAAGCATCCACTCTTTATGTAAACAATCCTTATGGGCAGGGGCTTGCAGAACAGTTCAAAAAATCTTTTGAAGCCAGGGGTGGAAAAGTCCTTGCCATGGTTCCTCATGACGAGAAGGCTGCCCCCACATACACTGCAGAGCTAAAAAAGGCATTGGCGGGCAAGCCCGATACGATAGGGGCCTTTAGCTACCCGGGGCATTCAACTATTTATCTCAAAGAGGCTATCGAGTTATTCAAATTCAATAATTTTCTGTTTTGCGATGGCACTAAATCCATAAAGAATGTAGAAGTTGTGGGCGCAGAAAATGTTGAAGGATTGTATGGAACCGCTCCGGGTTCCGCCCTCAATCCATCATATGATGCTTTCCTGGCGGAATATGCCAAGGCTTACGGCTCTTTCCCCAAATTCCCCTTTGTGACCAATGCATATGATGCTATGTCAGTAATCGGCCTAGCCATATTAAAAGCTCAAGCCAAAGGACAGCCAATAACCTCCCTGAGCATACGGGATAATTTGAGAACGATTGCCAATCCGCCAGGTGAGGTGATTAGGCCGGGAGAATTCAAAAAAGCGGCGGAATTGATCAAGCAGGGAAAGGATATAAATTATGAAGGAGCTGCGGGATCAGTGGATTTTGATAAAAATGGAGACGTGATAACTCCCATAGAGGTCTGGAAATATCATAATGGCGATATGGTCACGGTGAGAATGGAGTTCGAGATTCCCAAGGAATAAAGTCAATACCATCATAAAGCAGAAAATTCGAAATAGGTTACGGGTTGCAAGTTACGCGTTGAGATTTGGACTGCGTATAGTATTGCAAACCCTATCCCGCTCACCGGCAACCTGAAACGTTCTTCAGACCGGTAACACTAAATCCGCAACGCGTAACTCGCAACCTATCTTTATTAATTATCTTCCAGGTGCTTTGATACTACTTTTTCCTCACCCAGAATTCCCTGAGGCCTGTAAAGTAAGATCAATTCCAAAAGAATGCCAACCAATAAAAACCTGATGTAAGGAGCTCTCGGTTTGATTGTATAAGGCAACAAATCGGTGAGGAACTTGGAGCCTATCCACAATCCCCAGATCATAAAAGCGCCAAAAATAGCCCCTTTGTTGTTGCCGCTTCCTCCAGCCATGAGCATGACCCATATTATGAACGTCCCGTAAAGGGGCTCGAAGACACCGGGGGAGATTGCACGAGTGTAATGCGCGTATAAAGCCCCCCCGATCCCCATAATCATTGAGCCGAAAACCAGGGATTGCATTTTAAACGACGAGATATCTTTGCCCATCATGGCTGTGGAAATTTCATCCTCTCGTATAGCCTTCAGCACCCTTCCCCATGGTGACCTTACGGCACGTTCAATGGAAATATATATTACAATTACAAAGGCTATCACAATTATCAAATATAAATAATTGTAGTGTTGGGGTGAGACCAGTCCGGAGAGAGGCTGGGGAATTCCCATCAATCCTCTGGGCCCATTGGCGAGCCATCGTTCATTGTTGAATATGAGGCGCACTGTTTCGGCTATTCCTATGGTGGCTATAGCCAGATAATCTTCCCGAAGTTTTAAGGTGGGTTTGCCTATCAGGTATGCTATGACACCGCAGACAGCGGCCGCTCCCAGTACCCCGAAGATGAATGGAAGGTTGAGCCCGATGATTTGCTTGACATAGTGAGCATATAATCCCGTGGGCATTTGTGCTGTAATCAACGCGGAACTGTAGGCACCGATGGCAAAAAAGCCGGCAATGCCTATATTGAAAAGCCCTGTGTAACCCCATTGCATATTCAAGCCCAAAGCAAAAACAGCATATATTCCTCCCATGATCAAAAAGGATGTTATATATGCCAGCAGGCCGCTCAAGTCCACAGTATACCTCGCAAGGAAAATTATTTTTTAGCCTGGCCGAAGATCCCCTGAGGCCGGAAAAGCAATATAACGATCATAATAATGAATGCCACCGCGGGTTTATAAGTTGGCTGGATATATGGAATAGCTGTGGAAAGTTGTTGAACAATGCCTATAACCATTCCCCCGAGGAAGGCGCCGTAAACATTTCCTATTCCCCCCAGAATCGTAGCTGCAAAAAGAGGAAGGATGAAATGCCAGCCCATCCCTGGCCTTAATTGCACATCTATTCCGTATAATATACCTCCTGCCGCTGCCAGAGCGCCGCCGATACACCATGTCCATAATATTACTTTGTCGGTATCTATACCCGTGATCCATGCCAGCTCAAGATTGTCGGATGTTGCTCGCATTGCTTTGCCCATCCTGGTTTTAGTCAAAAATATGTGAAGAGAAAACACGAGGCTGAAAACGATTATCAGGATCAATATCTGATCAGGCCTTATGTTTATACCCAGAGGTAGAGCAATGGCGGGTCTCATTTTGCCCGGATTATAATAGTGAAAGTCGGCCCCCCATATGATGAATATTATGCTTCGGAGGATAAAAGAAACACCCAGGGAAGAGATGGCCAGAACGACGGAGCCCGAATTTCTGCTCTTTAACGGTGCGATGAGTATTTTGTTAATAAATACAGCGAGACAGGCAACAAAAAGCATTCCCAGAGGAAAGCTCAGCAACATGCGATAACCGAAGGAGAAGGGTCCCAACGTTGTGTCCGGGATTCTCATCCAGACGAAGAAGTCTGTGACCAGAAAAAGCACAACATAGGCACCCACAGTCATAAGCTCGCCATGAGCGAAATTGGCAAAACGCAATATCCCATAAATCAGGGTAAGTCCAATGGCCCCCAGGGCGATAATGCTGCCCAGCAAAACGCCATATACTGCCAATTCCAGCAATTCTCTCAGCCCCCCAGATAGAGTCTGCCTACTTCAGGATCATCCAGAAGCTTTTTGCCGTTTCCTTCATATTTCTTCTCTCCCATTGCCATGACATAACCTCTGTCTGAATGGGACAGAGCCTTTTTTGCGTTTTGTTCTACCATCAAGATGGCAACGCCCGTTTTTTTAATCTCCGCGATCTTCGAAAATATCTCCTCTACCATCCTGGGTGCCAGTCCGGCTGATGGTTCGTCCAGGAGTAGTACCCGAGGATTGAGCATCAGGGCTCTACCCATGGCCAGCATCTGCTGTTCGCCCCCGCTCAAACTGCCTGCCCTTTGCCTTTGCCTTTCTCGAAGAATAGGAAAATAACTGAATATTTCCTGAAGCCTTTGGGAAAAATCATCTACCCGGATATAGGCCCCCATTTCAAGATTTTCCCGAACATTAAGAGATGGGAATATGTTGTTCGATTGGGGCACATAGCACATTCCTTTGTGTACTATTTTATCCGGTCTTAAGCCGGTTATATTTTCGCCGCTCAGACAAACAGAGCCCTGAGACGGTCTTATAAGCCCAAAGATGGTCTTCATAAGAGTGGACTTTCCGGCTCCATTGGGCCCTATTATGGCGACAATCTCTTCTTTTTCGACATATATAGAGACATTGTGCAGAATTTCGGTTTCCCCATAACCAGACCTGATGTCCTTTGCTTCCAATATACCCATTGCTTTATTCCCCAAGGTATGCCTCAAGGACCCTATTGTCCTTTTTGATCTCCCGGGGTGTTCCTTCTGCTAAATTTGCCCCCTTGTTCATAACTATCACTTTATTGCAAAGGTAGGTTATAATGTCCATGTCGTGCTCTATCAAAAAAAACGTTCTTCCGTTTTCTCTCAGATCGAGAATTTTGTCCGATAATTTCGTCATCAGCGTGGGATTCACTCCCGCGCCGGGTTCATCCAGCAAAATCATATAGGGGTTACCCATCAAAACCCGGGCGAGTTCTAATAATTTCTTCTGGCCCGAAGAAAGATTTTTGGCGAATTCGTTTTTGAGCTCGATGAGTTCCACAAATTCCAGGATATCCTCAGCTTTTTCTTTTATCTCTTTTTCTTGCTTCTTTATGGAAGAGAATCTTAACCAGGAATTCCATATCTTTTCTCCAATTTGTCCGGCGGGAACCACCATTATATTTTCCAATACCGTCATTTCTCTTAATTCTCTCGGTATCTGAAAAGTGCGGCCCAGTGATTTGTGGAAAATTCCATGAGGAGGGAGACCATCAATCCGTTCTTTTTTGAACCAAATGGCCCCGGCTTCAGGTTTCAGAAAACCGGTGATGAGATTGAAAAGAGTGGTTTTACCAGCACCATTTGGCCCTATAAGACCCGTTATAGAACCCTGGCTGACAGTGAGGGTGCAGTTGTCAACGGCCTTTATTCCCCCGAAGCTTTTATGCAAATTTTCAATCTTTAACAATCTGTTCCATCTCCGTCAAAGCCAAAACATTAATTCAAAATGAAAAATTCCACTTGAAGGCTCCAATTTCAAGTTATGGCAGCAAAAATATTTACGAAATTTGACTTCTTTGCTGAGAAAAATTACTGGCAGGTATTGCGGGTTCGAGTGCCCCCAGCGTCTGTGGATTTTATACGGCTCCACCTTGACAAAGATGCGCAAGCGCATCGATCCCCCTGGTATGGAACGCCTCGATCAGATCACTCTTAAATGCTTGATGAAGATGGAACTCATCTGGAACAAGCGCCTGCAGGTGGAAAACACTAGCCAACCCGCGTAAATCGCTTATCCCGTTCATGCAGTCCCGCTCTCCAGGATTGGCAGGAAGTTAATGGCAAAGGTCAACGCGATCAGAAAAGAGATGAGGCCTCTGAAGTTTCGGAGCTTTTCGCAAATCGGCTGAATGATCTTTTCCCCACACCGGGCCGAATCTCCCATGGGTCGTCTAAAATCGCATCGCCGAGCGAACCGATTCCGGGCTGATCCCTTCAGTCCCTTATCATTTTTAAGAATGTGATTTCTTCTCCCTCTCACCCTCAGTAAAAGGGCGTGAATCAATGGCCCCGCCGACTACCGGCACCCTCAATGAGTTTGACGCAGCAGCTGGCGCTTTCCAGAATCACGGATAAATTCCACGAAGCCTTGTTGCCTGGGCGACCCTGTTCACCCCCAGGGCAAGAGCTGCCGTGCGCATGTGGACCTTCTTCTCCTGGCTCAGGCGGTATACCTCGTCAAAGCTGCGGAACATTATTTGCTCCAGCCTGTGGTTGACCTCTTCTTCGCTCCAGAGCAATTCCTGGAGGTTTTGCACCCACTCGAAATACGAGACGGTTACGCCGCCCGCATTGGCCAGGATATCCGGTACCATCATGACATTGCGATCATACAGGATATCGTCGGCATCCGTAGTGGTGGGTCCATTGGCCCCTTCCACGATGATCTTGGCCTTTATGAGAGGCGCGTTTTCCCGGGTAATGACTCCTCCCAGGGCCGAGGGACAGAGAATGTCGCATGGCAGTTCCAGCAGTTCCTCATTGGTGATGTTATCGCTGCCGGGGAAGTCCAGTACCGAATTGGTATCGCACTTGTGCAACATCAATGCCTGAACATCCAGGCCGTTAGGCGAATAGACACCTCCTGTGGAATCGCTGACGCCCACAATCTTTACGCCGATATCGCTCATGAGTCTGGCGGCCACCCCCCCTACATTGCCGAAGCCCTGAATCACGCATTTGGTCTTATTGAGGTCCATGCCCAGCACCTTGGCCGCACGGATCAGCGTGAGCAGGCATCCCCGGCCCGTTGCCTCCAGTCTTCCCAAAGATCCACCCAGGCCGATGGGTTTGCCTGTAACAACGCCCGGCACCGAATAGCCTTTCAGGATGCTGTATGTATCCATTATCCACGCCATGGTCTGTGCATTGGTATACACATCGGGGGCCGGAATGTCGCGGTCCGGTCCAATCATGAAGGAAATCTCCCACGTGTAGCGCCGTGTCAACCTCTCGATTTCGGCAAGGGACATGCTTTTCGGATCGCACTGCACCCCACCTTTCGCCCCGCCGTAAGGTATATTGACCACCGCTGCCTTCCAGGTCATCCACATGGCCAGTGCGCGGACCTCGTCCAGGTCAACATCCGGATGATATCGGATCCCTCCCTTCGCAGGCCCCCTGTTCACATTGTGCTGAATCCGGTAACCGGTGAACATTTTAAAAGAGCCGTCGTCCATTTTCACCGGGAAGTGAACGGTAAGTTCCCGCTTGGTCTCCAACAGCACTCTCAAAAGGTCATCTTCCAAATCAATCACTTGAGCCGCCTGCAAAAGCTGTTTCCGGGCCATATCCAGGTGCCCCGCACTTCCACTGGTTTCTTTTCCTGTCATTTTACTCCTCCTTATGCGACAGCTTCATTATGCGAGCACTTCATGTCTGCACTTTTATGCACCCGCAAAGTTATTTTCGGTTCAACAATCCGTAAAGTTTCATTTTTGCGCGAAGGGTGTTGCGGTTGACCCCCAGGATTTGAGCGGCATCAATCTGCACCATGCTTGTACGGCTCAACGCCCACCGGATCATTCCCTTTTCTATCAGCTCGATAACCCGGCTGTAAAGGCTCTTGCCCTCCCGTGGTCCCGTGGCCAAGACCGTTACCATTTCTCCAATCCGGTGAATGAGCATTTCCTCCATGGAGAGGCAGTTGCCCTTAGTGTTGGGGAGATAGGAAGCGATAGCGGATTGTTTCTCCCTCTGGCCCTTGATTTCACGGGGGTCAAACCGCAACTCAATCCATTGCTTGAGAAGCGTGCACACGGCTCCCAGGAGAAGCAATTCCTCCCGCAGGATAAGCTGATCGAAGCAAAGCGGCCTCACCGCCATGGAAAGGACCATATCATTGCCAATCATAAGAGGAAGACACAGGGCATCAACATTGTTCAAATTCTCGATCTCGGTGAGCGATGCCTCGCTGCGAATCACAATGTCTTTGCCTTTCTTTCGGTGAATGCGCGGTGCAATGAATGCTTCTTCGGTCCAACACCGCTGCTCTGAGGCAGTCCTTGTTTGCTCCTTCATGATATAATTGCCACAGAACCCACATTGAATCAATGCCCAGTTTGGATTGGATTGCCGATTCCATAGAGCAATCCCGGTGCACTGCCTGAGAGAGCGCTCCTCGAGAAGCTTGGCGGCCTGGTGAAAGGCCCCTTCCAGATCAGTTGCAGTCCCCAGGATAAGACTCAGCTTGGACAACATTTTTATGGAGGCGAGTGCCGCTCCCTTGGGGCGGGAAGATGTGGGCGAATAGTCTTTCATGAACATATCCAGAATAAATTGCAATATGGCTCTGTCGATTTACAAGCCGCAGGTACTTTGGAATGAAAACGAGAATAACCAAGATATATACCTCTGTCAAGGTAAAAAACGTCATGAAAAGGCAAGGAGCATTTTCTGGCGCCTCACGGGGCTGAGAAGGAAAGCCAATGCCTGTGTACTCGATAAAAAGCAGGAAATAAGCTTGATTTATAAATATAACGGGCAAAAGGGCAGGCAATTATTTTCATGCAAGCCGCCTTGACAAAAATCTACATGGTGCTTAATGTTTATTTAAAATGTAGTAATGTTGGTGGTATGTCCGGATTTTGAAACCACCCAAATGGATGAATGAAAGTGAGAGAGAGATAATAGTGAAATTTTTGGTATTCACCCGATCAATAGTTCGGTAGTACATGTGGGAGGTCCTGTCCGGGATGGCATTTGAAATGAGCGGCAAACAAGAAAAATTTACACGTGAGAAAGAAGAACAAGGAAAGCGGGAAGAGGAGCGGATGACCGAGCCGACTGAGGTTGAAGAGTCGGCGGGAAGCCCTGTATTCCCGGAGGTCGCTGACATAAGCGGCGAAGTACCGGTTGAACCTTCTGTGGATGAAAAGAGTGAAATAGAGAAATATCGCCGGGAGGCCGAGGAATACAAGGATAGCTGGCTTCGGGCCGCGGCGGAACTTGATAACTACCGTAAACGCGCAGCCAGGGAAAAAGAAGAGCTGATACGTCGCGGGAACGAGAATGTCCTGCGGGAGATGATTTCAGTGATGGACAACCTTGAGAGGGCTTTCAACCACGCCCATGATTCCGAGAATGCCGGTACTATCTTAGATGGAATCCACAGAATTATGGATCAGTTCTCTTCCGCCCTCAAAAAATTCGGCGTTGAGCCTATACAGGCTAAGGGAAGCCAGTTCGATCCTCATTTGCACGAGGCAGTGATGCAAGTGGAATCCAGGGACCTTCCGCCCAACGCGGTGGTAGAGGAATTGGAAAAAGGATATCTTTTCAATAACCGACTGCTGAGGCCTGCAAAGGTCTCGGTGGCCAAATCGCCCGGGGGTCCCGAGGATGTCGAATAACGGCCCGATCTGTTCCGGCCGGGATCAATATTGATGTAAGTGCATATCCCCTCCGTGAAGAATTGAACATAGAGGGGGGGATTTTGACCCAGTTCCAGCGGTGGAATGGATATCCCTGGCCGCGGAGGAAAAGAGATTATGATTATTAAGTTATCGCGGCAAATCTATACAATCATTTTGAAGCTATAAAAGATTTTGAGGAGGCAACTATGTCTAAAGTCATTGGCATTGACCTTGGGACCACCAATTCCTGTGTAGCCATCATGGAAGGTGGGGAGTCCAAGGTGATCACCAATTCGGAGGGGAGCCGCACCACCCCATCTGTGGTGGCCTTTACCGATTCAGGAGAAAGGCTCGTGGGCCAGGTGGCCCGCCGCCAAGCCATCACTAACCCGGAGAACACCATCTTCGGCGTAAAACGTCTCATCGGCAGGAAATACGGATCACCCGAGGTTCAGCGAGATATCGAAAACCTCCCTTACAAGATCATTCAGGCCTCCAACGGAGACGCCGCCATTGAGGTGAAAGGAAAAGCATATTCTCCCCCGGAAATCTCCGCTATGATCTTGCAAAAGATGAAGCAGACGGCTGAGGATTACCTTGGGGAGAAGGTGAGCGAGGCGGTCATCACGGTCCCGGCTTATTTCAACGACAGCCAGCGACAGGCCACAAAGGATGCCGGTAGAATAGCGGGCCTGGATGTAAAACGCATAATCAATGAACCCACGGCTGCTTCACTGGCATACGGCCTTGACAAGAAAAAGGACGAAAAGATCGCCGTTTTCGACCTGGGCGGAGGCACGTATGATATTTCAATTCTTGAGTTAGGTGATGGAGTATTCGAGGTCAAATCCACCAATGGCGACACCCACCTGGGTGGCGAAGATTTTGATCTCTGTATCATCGATTATCTGGCCGATGAGTTCAAGAAAGATCAGGGCATCGATTTGCGTAATGACAAGATGGCGCTTCAGCGTCTGAAAGAGGCCGCCGAAAAAGCCAAACACGAGCTGTCCAGCGCCATGGAGACGGACATCAATCTGCCGTTCATTACTGCCGACGCCTCGGGGCCCAAGCATCTGAACATAAAACTCTCCCGGGCAAAGCTTGAAAAGTTGGTGGAAGATTTGGTGGAGAAAGTTGTGCCACCTTGCATGACAGCAATGAAAGATGCCGGTTTGAGCCCCTCGGACATCGACGAGGTGATTCTGGTGGGCGGCATGACGCGCATGCCCTTGGTCCAGCAGAAAGTCCGGGAGATTTTCAAGAAGGAGCCCAACAAAAGCGTCAACCCAGACGAGGTGGTGGCGGTGGGCGCTGCCATACAGGCAGGCGTTCTTAAAGGAGACGTCAAGGACGTGCTCTTGCTGGACGTTACCCCCCTTTCTCTGGGCATCGAGACCCTCGGTGGCATTTTCACCAAACTCATCGAGAAAAACACGACAATCCCCACGAGAAAGAGCCAGATATTTTCCACTGCCGCGGACAACCAGACCCAGGTGGAGATTCACGTGCTCCAGGGTGAACGGGAGATGGCCGAATACAACAAAACCCTTGGCCGGTTCCAGTTGGTGGGAATTCCTCCTGCTCCCCGTGGAGTGCCCCAGATAGAGGTGACCTTTGATATCGATGCCAATGGAATCGTGAACGTGTCCGCCAAGGACCTTGGAACGGGCAAGGAGCAGACCATCCGCATCACAGCCTCCAGCGGCCTGAGTGAGGAAGAGATTCAGCGCTTGACACGGGACGCCGAGATTCACGACGAGGAGGACAAGAAAAAACGGCAACTGGCTGAAGCCAGGAACAATGCCGATCATCTTATTTACACCACTGAAAAATCGCTCAACGAACACGGCAGCAAGATCGACGCCAGCACGCGCGGCAATATCGAAAGCGTGAGGGATCGCCTCAAGAAGGCCATAGAAGGCTCTGACCTCGAGGAGATAAAACGCGTAACGGAAGAATTGACCAAGGCTTCCTATAAGCTCGCAGAGGCTATGTATGCCGGTGCATCCCAAAACACGGGGACTTCAAGCGGGCCCGCCCAGCAGACAGAGGGCGAAGCGGGCAAAACACAAAGTACGGAAGAAGATGTGGTTGATGCCGACTTTGAAGAGGTAAAAGACGACGAAAAGAAGAAGGACTAATTTCTTTACTCAACCATCAGGTAACAATCATCTTCAGGATGACCAACATCCGGCATGCCGAAGCCGGAAGCCAAATAGAACCCGGAAAGGACGGGATTTTACACTGCGAAATTATTGCGCCATCTGTACTCTGGTGCTGGTTGCTTTCCTCTCCGTCGCCGGGTGCCGCAAAGCTCCCACGGTTATTCCTCCCAAACCTCCCGGCACCGTGGAACCGGCCCTGCCTTCTGAGGGAATATCCTCCCCTGATGCGCAGCGCCTGTTCCAGTCCGCGGAGTCAGATTTCCAGGCGGGCAGCCTGGTGCAGGCGTTGCGGAAATTTCAGGCTTTCGCCGTCCGATTTCCAGGAGATCCACTGACCGACGATGCCTTTTTGCGCATCGGCCAGATTTACATGGCCCGGAATGACCCATACCTGGCCTCCCTGGCACTGGAAAGGATACCACAGGATTTTCCCGGCAGTAACCGACTTTCAGATACATACCCCCTGTTGGCGCAAGTGTATGAGCTCCTGGGGCGCCCTGACGAGGCCGTATCCGCCCTGCGTAAGCAGATGGAGTTCTCTGGCACTCGTTTGGAAAGGGGGCGAATCTACCGGAAGCTAGCCGGGCTTTTGCTCAAGCAGGGGAACACCATTCGGGCGCTGGAAGCCCTGGAGAAGTCCTGGTCCCTGGCCGAAACCCCCTCCCTGAAAGCGCAGATCCAGGCGGAGGGAGAAGCCCTCATAGAAGGTGTGCAGGAAGAGAAGACCTTGCACCATATTGCCCGGAGCTTTGCCGGGAGCTTTACAGGCCAGCTGGCCAACCTCAAATTGGGAGAGCTTTACCGCTCGCGGCATCAGTTTGCACGGGCCAGGAAGGAACTGCAGGGCATCCTGGCCACCCCCGTGGTTCCGGAATACGGGGAAAGGGCAAAGTCTATCCTGGATAAAATACTCGAGTACACCAGTGTGGACCGCCTGGCTCTCGGTTGTATCGTCCCTTTGAGTGGCGAGCACGGAGAATACGGGCGAAGACTTGTACAGGGTATCGAACTTGCGTCCCGGCCATTCTTGTCTCAAGAAAACCCGCCAGACATAAAGCTTATTTTCCGGGATTCCCGGGGTGAACCGCAATCAGCGCGTGAAGCTGTCCGTTACCTGGCCCGAGAGCGCAAGGTCATCGGCATCATCGGTCCTCTGGTGGGTAAGGCCGCCATGGCCGCGGCTGATGAGGCCCAGCGCCTGGAGGTCCCCATCGTAACCCTTACCCCCCGCGACAATATCCCCAGTATCGGGAACTATGTGTTTCGTAATTTCCTCACCTCCGCTCACCAGATCCGATTTCTCGTATCTTATGTTATGGAGACATTGGGGCTGCAGCGATTCGCCATCCTATATCCTGATGATCAATATGGCAAGAAGTATATGAACCTGTTCTGGGATGAAGTGGAGTCGCGTAAGGGATCGATCGCTTCTGCAGAATCATACAGCAGGGAGCAGACGGACTTCTCCACGCAGATCAAAAAACTCGTGGGCATATATTACACCGAATCCCGTGAGCCGGTGATTGACTTTCAGGCCATGTTGATCCCGGACACAGATTACAAGGCGGGCCTGATTGCGCCCCAGCTTGCCTATTTTGACGTGGTGGGCATCTATCTGCTGGGAACGAGCCTCTGGAATACGCCTATGCTGGTCCAGATGGCCGGTCCTTTCCTGGAGAAAGCGTTGTTTGTGGATGGATTTTTCCCGCAAAGCTCCCTTCCCCAGGTCCAGGAGTTCATGGCGCAGTACAGAGCCCAATACGGAGATGCGCCGGATGTCTGGGCGGCCCATGCTTACGATACGGCCGGCATCCTGATGGAATTGCTCATCACCCACAATGTCTCATCGCGCGCGGAGCTCCGGGACAAAATCGGGCAAATACGGGATTACCCGGGTGTTACCGGCAGTACATCGTTTACAAGCGCGGGGGAGGTGCTCAAGGTGCCGTTTATCCTCACGGTTCAGGACAACCGCATCGTGGAGGTGGGATACTCCACCCGGGAAGAGAGGAATGATGTAATCGACGTTCCCCTCATTTCCTCACTTCCAGGGGATATACATTCAGACGGGATTTACCCATCCGATCCCTATGACCCTCAGCAGCGGCGCTGATTCCTTTTCTTCTTCTTCTTCGTTTTCTCTCAAGAACCACACCTTCCGGCCGGATACCTGGCATATATCACTTGCTCTTTCAAAATCCGTGTTCTTTCACCAGCGAGAGGCGGACGCGCCCGGTAGGGCGTCAAAAGCCTGAAGCTCGTGTCCACAAGATCATATTGTGCTTCAAGCCATTCGTTTATCCAAATAAACCTTCCCGTCGGATCGACACAGCCATTTGCTTCACGCAGGTAAGCCCCTCAACTAACTAATTTTCTCCTTCCCCGAAAAAAATATAAAAAAAGATTGATTTCTTGATTTAAATGATCCACTATGTAGGAAATTTATGGTTACATAAATTTATTTTTTGATACTATTGTTGACAACAAGAATCAGGAAAGGGGGTTTTCATGAATACATCTCGGCTGTTTGTCCTTAATGTATTGTTATTGTGCGGATTATTGTTATCTGCGGGGTTTCCCTTGAGTGCGGAGGCTGTCGGCGCCCCGGATTACGCCGGTTCCCAGTCCTGTATCTCGTGCCATCAGAAAGAATACAACCAGTGGCACTCCTCCGGGCACCCCTTCAAGCTGCGCAAAATCGACGGCAGAGAGCCGGAATGGCAGGCGCCGCTTCCCCCTGGCTGGGCCTGGTCGGACATCAGTTACACCATTGGGGGCACCCATAAAAAGATCCGCTTTATCGATCAGGATGGATTCATTATCACCACCAACAAAAAAGGCGAGAAAGCGCCGACACAGTTCAACTTCGAGGACGGGACCTGGAGCAACTATCACCCTGGAGAGAAAAAGCCGTATAATTGCGGCCGCTGCCACACCACGGGATACTCTAAAGAAGGCTTTCAGGAAGGCAGGCCCGGGCTGATAGGGACGTGGGTATTTCCCGGGATTCAGTGCGAGGAATGCCACGGCCCGGCGGCCGAGCATGTGGCGCTGAACATCAAGGGCAAGGAGACAAAGGAAGGGGTCAAGGTCGATAAAAGCGCTGAATTGTGCGGCAAATGCCACAATCGGGGTGGACTGAATGGCAAGATTATGGCCTCCAAGGGCCTGATCAGACACCACGAGCAGTACAACGAGCTCAAGGGTTCGCGCAACAAAGAGAAGGCCAAGATGGAGTGCATCGAGTGTCATAACCCCCATCAATCTGCCCGGCACATTGTCGTTGACTGCGCCTCCTGCCACGCCGAGGAGGCTGAATCCCTGGAGAAAACCCCCATGCCCCATCAGACCGTGGTATGCATTGACTGCCACATGCCGCTGGGCACAAAAAGCGCCACCAAATATGATGATTACTCCGGCGATATACGAACCCACGTGTTCGCCATCTCCGTGGACCCCAAGGCAAAGCTGACGTACAAGGATGCAAAGGGTAAGGAGTGGGGCACCGGCTACGTGACACTGGAGGTGGCATGCTTGCACTGCCACAAAAGCCGAAGCGCGAACTGGGCGGCCAAGTATGCCAAAGGATTTCACAAGAAATAGCGGATAACATGCTCTGGCCGCCTTCTTAGCCATGACGCCGTCACTCCCGAAAAAATCGGCATGGAATGATGGAATGAAAATCTAAGGGGCAGGAATTCTCCTGTCCCTTCTCTTCTTGTCGCTTCAGCTTCTTGTCAACCTCCAATCCTCCCGGCCTGATGGTTGACCAGGAATACGTTCCCGCATATTTGCCGTGAGTTGTGTTGCGCACTGCACGGCCTGGGCCGGACTTGACTTTTGAGGAGTCCCAATCTACCCTTATCAAGGAATTCCATGTAAAGGAGTCAAGAAAATGTACAGAGCTATGCGGGATTTCCTTACTGCTTCGCTTCAGGCCGTCAGCAGTGGCTATCAAAAACATCGCAAAGGCTTCTGGGCCTTCTCGGGCATCTGTTTTGTCCTCTTTATCATTATGGGAGCTTTTGCATACAAGATCAGTGAAACACCGGCATTTTGCAGCCTGTGCCATAACATGAAGCCTTACGTGGATTCGTGGAAAGTGTCCAGTCATAACATGGTGACCTGCGTGGCATGCCATTATAAACCCGGCTTCCTGAACCACCTCAGGGGCAAGTGGACTGATGGACAGGTTTCCCTTGTTTACTTTGTTACGGGCAAGACACCGGGTAAATTCCACGCGGAAATCAGCGATGAAAGTTGCTTGCAATGCCATCCCAGGGAAAAGCTTAAGGACGACCGCATATTCAAGTCCGTGCGCTTCAGCCATTCAAATCACCTGGAGCAACTTCGCCGCGGCAAGAAGCTGCGCTGCACCACCTGTCACGGCCAGATCGTCCAGGGCAAACACCTGACCGTGAGCGAGAGTGACTGCTTCATCTGCCACTTCAAGCCTGAGGAAGACAAAGCAGAGGCACCCCACGAATTGTACCTGTCCAGATGCACGCTGTGCCACAAGGACTTGCCCGAGGAAATTTACATTCAGGGCCGGAAATTCTACCATGGCCGCTATGTGGGATACGGAATACAGTGCCAGGTCTGCCACGTCGACATCGTTCAGGGGGACGGCAAGGCTGACTGGAAGAAGTGCGTAGAGTGCCACAGCGAGCCTGAACGGCTCGAAACCAGATATACATCGGATATTCTCCACCGCAACCATGTTACCGAGCGCAAGGTAGAATGCTACCGTTGCCATCAGGAAATCCAGCACCGGATGATAAAAGCCCCCACGCTGGTGAATTTCGAACAGAGCTGCCTGGTGTGTCATGCCAGGCGCCAGCACATGGGGCCGCGCGAGATGTACAGGGGCACCGGTGGTATTGATGTTGACGACCAGCCCAGCCGAATGTATCTGGCCAACGTGGACTGCGCCTCGTGCCACATGCATCAGGAAACTCATCCCGGGACCGATCTGTTCAGCGAAGACGGACTCAGGATGGACATGGGCCAGGCATGCATTCGATGCCATGGGCCAGGTTACGACAGGATGCTTCAGCGCTGGAAAGAGGTGATGGCCAGGTTGGAGAATGACACCAGCCAGAGGATTTACAGCGCCCAACAAGCCCTGTACGGCGTTAAACAGGAAGAAAAAAGCCGGGCGGGATACCGATACGCGCAACGATTACTCAGCGAGGCTCGATTCAACTTCTCCTTTGTGCTCAACGGCCGGGGGCACCACAATATTGATTATGCTCTGAGGCTTCTGACCATTGCCAACCGCAAGGCCGAGGAGGCCAAATCACTTATTATTGCCGGTTACGTGCCCGAGAACATCACATTGGTGGAAGCAAACTGCACCAGCCTGTGTCATGCGGACGCCGAGACCAAAGTGGTGAAGCTGCGACAGGCTGCATTCCCGCACGCGGATCACGTTCAAGACAGCGGCATGGCTTGCATGGAATGCCATGGCGGCGGGCAGGACCACGGCATAACCTACTTCAAGAATTGCAACACATGCCATCACGGTGAGGGTGCGGGAGAGGTGAGCTGTCAGGATTGCCACACGGAGGTTGCCGATATCTTTGCCGGAAAATCCGGCATTGGTGTCAAGGAAATACCAAGCGCTATGATGGACACGATGAACTGTACCGATTGCCACACCCAGGTGGTGGAGGGAGAACCAACCACCCTGAAAGGGATTGCCGGCACTTGCGATGAATGCCACCCCGAGCAGAATTACAGCCGGCTTGTCATGCAATGGAGGAAAGAGGCCGCCGGCTTCCTTGGAGGGATGGAGGAGGAGTTAAAAACCGCCAGCGCCCTTGTTGAAAGGGCTTCCATCAAAAAGATCAACACCATTCAATCCCGGAATCTTCTGATCCGAGCCGAACAAAACATGAAGCTCCTGGGAGGATTCAACGGATTGCATAATATCGAGTACGCAAAGGCGCTGGCCAAAGCCACCCGTGATCTGATCCAGGAGGCTGTCCGGCAAATACCGAAGCGGTAAAATATGTGGTAATGATAAAGCACTGTTGCAGGGAATTTCGCCTTCCTGACGAAAGAGCGCTGCAGCGTCTCTTGTGCTTCTGCGTACCGGGACAACGCGCCATGAAGCCTCTCACGGAGCGCATACAGATAATTGTCCATGCAACAAATCAACGCTGTCAAAAAATAAATGAGCCCCTTTCCGACGCCATCCGCGAAAAGGACGTGCCCAGCCCCATCCCTCCTCCCCTTGGGTGCCGTATTCACCCGCGTTGCCTCCGGGCACGGCCTTGCTGCTCTGAGGAACAGGATACTTCACTTGGCATTTGCAATCGCTCATAGAATAAGAGATTTTATAACCGCTGGCTCTGATTTCGATAATTTGAGCCTGCCTGATTACAATTTAACATTTATAAATATTAAGAGGAGGGACGACCCAGAAGATTCGTCTTCCCGGC
Organism: Deltaproteobacteria bacterium; assembly: GCA_019310535.1. Lineage (GTDB taxonomy): Bacteria > Desulfobacterota > JAFDED01 > JAFDED01 > JAFDED01 > JAFDED01. The sequence continues at coordinate 48,650 of JAFDED010000013.1, read as the reverse complement.
ATTAAAGAAAAAGCATCAGATTATCGGCCGATGTGATCGCCGTCAGGATTGAGTTATTACGCCCAAACAGCACAAATCAATTGGCGCTCTCCATGCTCTCGAAATCCTGATTTTTCTGCAACATTGGTGTCAAGACTTTCCTAACATCTACCGCTCCTTAAACACAAGCTGGATAGGACTCAAAGTGATGCCGAAGGTTGTGCGAATCCTGTTGATGAGGAATCGGCGGTAGGAGAAATGAATGTTACCCGGGGCGTTGGTGGACCCCACGAAGGTGGGCGGGGCCACGCGCACCTGGGACATGTAATAAAGCTTGATGGGGCGGCCTCGGTGGAGGCCGGGGGGATGTTTCCTGAGCCATTCCGCCAGAGCCCGATTCAGGGGGCCTGTGCCCACCCGGGCCGTGTAATGCTCCATGACCTGATCCATCAGTCCGAAGATTTTGCCCACGCGCTGGCCCGTGAGGGCCGAAACCGAGACAATGGGAGCATAGGAGAGATAGGGTAGCCGCTGGCGAAGTATTTTAACGTACTGTTCGAAAGAGCGGGCTTCCTTGGGGGCCAGGTCCCATTTGTTGAGCAGAAGTATGGCGCCCCGTGCGCGCTCCTGGGTGTAGCCCGCGATGTGGGTGTCCTGCTCGGTCACACCCTGCATGGCGTCCAGCAGGATGAGGCATATGTGGCAGCGCTCGATGCTGCGGAGGGCTTCCACGATACTGTACGCCTCGACGCGAAGGCTCACGCGGGCCTTCCGCCGTATCCCCGCGGTGTCAATGAGCGTGTAGCTTTTGTCCCCTCGCCTCAAGGTCGTGTCCACCGGATCCGTAGTGGTCCCGGGCGTGGGGCTCACCACCACCCTGTCCTCCCCCAGGAGCTTGTTGATCAAGGAAGATTTCCCCACGTTGGGCCGTCCCACCACCGCCACCCGGACGGTGCTGAAATCATCTTCTTCTTCCTCTTCATCCGCGGGGCCTTCCGGCAGGTGCTCCGCCATATCGTCCAGCAGATCCGATATACCGTACCCGTGCTGGGCGGATATGGAATATATGTTGGGCACCCCCAGTTCGAAGAAATCGATTGCCGCCCCTTCCCGACTCGGCCCATCAATCTTGTTGGCAATGAAAAAACAATCTTTTTCCTCCCGGCGCAGGAGTTGGAATAGCTCACGGTCGATGGGCGTCAGCCCATCTTTTCCATCCAGAAGGAACAGCACCAGATCGGCTTCCTCCAGGGCCACCTGCACCTGGCGTCGGATCACGGCCATTATCTCATCTCCACGGGCCTGCGGTTCGAACCCTCCCGTATCGATGAGCACAAAGCGCCTGCCTCCCCACTCCGCCTCGCCGTATCGGCGGTCTCGGGTGACACCCGGCGTGTCGTCCACCAGGGCGCGCCGCCTTCCGATCAAGCGGTTGAACAGCGTGGATTTCCCCACATTGGGCCGCCCCACGATGGCAACGACGGGTTTTCGATTCATCTTTTTCATGGAGACAAAACTTTGAGGGTTACGTGTGTACGGATTGCGGGTTTTTTTACCCCGTACCCCGCATATTTATACTCATTCAATTCCCATTTCTTCCCAGAGACGGGGGATGCTGCGCCAGTTTTTTTGCGCGCGCACAAAAAGCTCAAGAAAAATTCGAGACCCGAGGATCAATTCAAGGTCCTCCCTGGCGGCCTTTCCGATAGCCTTCAGCCGCCGTCCCCCCCGGCCAATGATGATGCCTTTCTGGTTTTCCCTCTCAACGTGGATGGTGGCGGAGATGACGATAAGCTTCTTATCGGCATTCTCCTCGAACTTCTCCACAGTTACCGCCGAGCAGTAAGGGATCTCCTCCCCGGTCATTCGAAAAATTTTCTCGCGTATGAACTCGGCCACCAGGAACCGCTCCGTCCTGTCCGTCAGGATATCCTCCGGAAAGTAGCGCGGCCCGGGGCGGAGTACCGACAATATCCGCTCCGTCAATCGGTCAACACCGTCGCCATTGAGGGCGGATAGGGGAATGATTTCATAGAACGGGTGAAGCCGGCCGGCCTTTTCCATCAAGGGCAAGAGCGTATCCTTTTTCACGCGGTCAATCTTGTTGATCAGCAAAAAGGCGGGCGTTCCTACCCTGGCCAGCCTGTCCATTATGGAGCGGTCTTCGGGGTGGATGGGCAAAGCCGGCTCGATCATGTGAAGGATACAATCCACGTCCTCAAGGGCCTCCAGCGCTCTTTTGACCATCCGCCGGTTCAACCCGGTAGTGGCCTCGTGGATGCCCGGTGTATCAAGGAACACGACCTGCGCATCGGGCCAGTTGGCAATGCCGCGGATGGTGTTGCGGGTGGTCTGGGGCCTGGCGCTGGTGATGACGATCTTCACTCCTACCAGCCGGTTCAGAAGTGTGGATTTACCCACATTGGGCCGGCCCACAATGCTCACGAAACCTGAGCGAAAATCTTCAGCAGGGAAGGAGCCTGCCGGGGAACGTTTCAGTACATTTTCGGAAACCATGATTTAAACTGATGCAAATTTGCGTAATAGGGCATGATGGTTCATATGGAGAAGAAGGGACAAATGATTCTTGTCCCGAATAATTGGATCTTCCCCTTCCAGAGCCATGGATCGCGGAGGAAGCGAAGCATCGGGACTCACCCTGACGCGCACGCTCAAGCGGCGCTCCAGTTCCCTGATGTTTTCGCTCCGAAAGCCCTTCATGTGTGAAACATCTGCCGGGGGCACCCTTATATTCATCTCAGGTGCCGAAGAAGCTCTTGGCTCCAGTAAAAAATGCGCAAGGGAAAAATAAATGAAAGATTCCACCCGGTGCCGGAGTGCCGGGTCCAGCGGTCCCGCCGCCACCGAGTTTTCCTGCACCATTTCAGGAGAAACATGGATTCCCGCCCGAATGACGGGAACTCCCCCCGTCTCCAATAACAAAAGAAGGCAGGCACACCAATGGACCGCCTCGCTCACCTGCAGAGCTCGATACCGGCCTTCCCGCCACAGTCTCTCCAGTTCCGTCCCGGTGATTACCAGGACGGGATACAGGCGTGCCATATGGGGGCCAAGGCGAATGAGCTCTTGAACTCCCCGAATGCCTGTATTCAGCGTGTCGCCGGGAAGGCCCGGCATCAACTGGATGCCCACCCGGAATCCGGCTTCCTTCAGCATCGTTATGGCCCGCCGCACGTCTTCAGCCGTGTGTCCCCGGCGGGCTGCCCGCAAGACGCCGTCATCCATGGACTGGACCCCCAGCTCGACTACTGCGACACCGGCATCCTTCAATCGCGTTATTGTCCAGCCGTCGATGGCATCGGGCCGTGTGGAAATGCGGATGCTGTGGGCCATCCCCTGACGCACCTGGTTGGAGGCGGCATCCAGGTAATCCTGCTGCACATCTTGAGGCAGGGCGGTGAAGCTACCGCCGTAAAAAGCGATTTCTACGGTTGATCGTCTATCAACCCTCGCCGCTGTCCGGTACCATGCCACCCATCGGGCAACATCCTCCGGCTTGGCGGCCTTATTATGACCTGTGAGTCGGTGCTGGTCACAAAAAATACACCGATGAGGACATCCCCGGTGAGGGATGTACACTGGCACTATCAGGGGACGGTTCGAAGACACGGCTGCGGCGGAGTTTACACGTTCGTGCAACATCGCATCACCAAAGGTCGGCGTAAGACCAATGAATGAGACTGACGCTCAGGTTAGCACTAACCGGCAAACGACTCCGATAAAGTGTGGTAATATCTTTAAGCAGCCCTATATTCATGATTTTATTTCATTTTTCATCAGAGCCTGACGGGCTGCCTCTTGTTCTGCTTCTTTCTTGCTGGAGCCCGTGCCCGCACCCAGCACTCTGCCCATAAGACGCAATTCCACCCGGAAGGCTCTCTGGTGGGCGGGCCCCCACTGATCCGTAACAATATACTGCGGAGTCTCATGAAACTGCTCCTGTGCCCACTGCTGCACCTCGCTTTTAAAATCGCGGTGAAAATCATCCCTCCCCACTTCCTCCAGGGGCCGGCGAAAGAGGTTGAGAATTGTTTGAGCAGCCTTTTCGAAGCCACCGTCCAAAAATACCGCGCCCATGAGGGCCTCGTACGCGTCGGCCAGAATAGAGATTTTTTCCCTTCCTCCCGTCCGGTCTTCCCCCCGCCCCAGGAGCAGGCAAGCGCCGAGATCGATGGAGCCGGCCATACGGGCCAGCATGTTTTCACTCACAAGGGCCGAGCGCATTTGCGTCAGTTCCCCTTCCAGCGAGAAAGGGAACCGCCTCATAAGCTCCATGCCCAGAGATAGATCAAGCACTGAGTCGCCCAGGAATTCCAGTCGCTCGTAGTCGCAATTTCCTTGCTCGTTGGCAAAGGAACGATGGGTCAACGCCCGAATAAGCAAGGTGCGATCGCGGAAATGGTAGCTTATTTGATCCTGGAGCCTTTCCAATTCCCTTGAGAAGTCAGCATCGGATTCCCTCTCCCGGGATTCGTCATCATTACATTGCAGTACTCGTCGGAACAAGAGTCGCAGATCCATTACATCCATACATCCTTAGTAAAGCTTCCAGGAGCGTATAAGTTCCAGGGCCCTGCGATTCGTCATATCGTGATGCAGCGGTGTGACAGAAATGAAACCTTCGGTCAGGGCCTTGATGTCATCGTCGTCTTCTGCATCCCGTTCAGACGAAGCGGTCTCGATTGCCTGCCAGTAATACAACTGCTTCCTGGGGTCCTCCCGTCGCTCAAAGCGCTCCACGAACCTGGCGTCGCTCTGTCTGGTGAACATGACTCCGCGTATCTCATCTTCGGGCAAGTTCGGCACATTGACGTTCAAGGCCGTTCCTCCTGGAAGCCCTTCCTTTATGACCACCCGGGCCAGGCGCAGAGTGAATCGGGCGGCCGCATCATATCGAGGGTTTGTGTAATCGCCCACCGAAACGGCAATACCCGGAATGCCCATAATAGCCGCCTCTGTCGCGGCGGAGACAGTTCCGGAATAGAGCACGTTGATGCCCACGTTAGCCCCTCGGTTGATACCGGAGACCACCAGGTCCGGGGGTCCATCCAACAGCTCGCTGGTTGCTATTTTGACACAGTCCGCGGGGGTTCCATTGACCGCGCAGCCATAAAACTCGCCATTCAGCCTGACCTCCTCTACGCGCAGTGGGTTGTAAAGCGTGATGGCGTGGCCGACGGCGCTTTGTTCCGTGGCCGGCGCCACTATGCTTATCTCTCCAAGCTCCAGGAGTTCTGAGCGCAAAATTCGCAAGCCGCTGGCGTAAATCCCGTCATCGTTGGTAAGAAGTATTTTCATCTCAATTCACTGCCGTTCGTAAAAGAACACTCGTTTTCAGGAGTCAATGTTTTCACTTGCCGATTACCCGGGATAAGCCCCGGTTTCAGCCATCTATTTCCGGCCCCCGTCCGCCATATATGATCCCCATTCGGAACAACCAAAACCGAATATTTTACGACTGGAATGAGGTCAGATTGCAAGGCGGGAGCATTGTGAATTCTTGGCATAAGAGCACAAAATAATAAGCGATCAATGCAGGTGCTCATCTATAAGATCTGTCAGCTCTGACATTTCATCCTTGAGATAATTCTTGAGACGTTGTTTCAGTCGTTCCTCTATCTGCCGTGCTCTCTCTCGGGTGATTCCGAACCTATCACCGATTTCCTGAAGGGTCATAGGTTTGTCTGCAATAAGTCGATTCTGATAGATGAATCGATCCCTTTCCGTGAGCAAGTCCTGAAAATCATTCAGCTTGCGATGCAGGATATCCTTCAGTTCAAGATCGGCCAATTGATCATCCACCGCTTCTGCAGTGGTGCTAAAGAAGTCCTCATGCTTTGTGCGTGAGTCTTCATGGTATGGAGCATCGAGAGAGAGCTCCCATCCGTTGAGGCGTTGGTCCATTTCAACGACTTCGCTTTCCTTAACATCAAGACGCTCGGCCAGAAGCTGGGGAGCCGGGTTGAACCCCAAAGCATCCAGGCGATCTTTTTCTTTCTTGAGATTAAAGAAGAGCTTTCGCTGACTTTGAGTGGTTCCGATCTTGACCAGACGCCAGTTTTCAATAATAAATTTAAGAATATATGCTTTAATCCAGAAGGAAGAATAGGAGGAAAGGCGGGTACCGCGATAGGGATCAAATTTTTTCACTGCCTGCATCAATCCTACGTTGCCCTCCTGGATGAGATCCATCAGGTTGAACATCCAGTGTTTTTGAAATTCCAGGGCGATCTTAACCACCAGACGCAAGTTGGATGTAATCAGAATTATCGCAATGTTCGTATCGCCTGTCCGCAGATACTCCATAGCCAGGCGATGTTCGTCCTCACGGCTGAGGATTGGATATCGCTTGATTTCCCAGAGGTAGCGGCGCAGGGGATCGAATGGAGTGAGGGATTTCTCGGTGTCTGCCGTAAATTCTTTGGCCTCCGCCTTCACCGCATAAGGCAATGCCGGCATAAGCGATTCTAAGTCCTCAACACTTGTTTCGCTTTCATCCGGCACGCTTTGCTTCTCTCTGACCAACTCTGCTGATAAGGTAGTATCATCTTCTGTGCCGGCGTGGGTCTGAAAATCAGCCGACTGGTCATCAAAGAGATCAGTCGGAGAAGAGACCGGTTCTCTAGAAGGGGAAATGATGTCGAATTCCTTTTTTTCAGGTTCCGACTGCCCAGCGTCCTTCTCTTCTTCAACCACTTCAGCGGTAACTTTTCCTGCTGTTTTACGCCTTCGATGAGACATGATTTTCTCTTTTTTTGCTCTCTACAATGCAATAGATAGAAAATAATGTGAGGGAATAGTAATATTTTTACAAATTAGTGCTGGTTTTGCAAGAAAAGAATTCCGAAGGGTATGGAAAGAGCATTTAGAGGGGTCAAAACAACAACATGCGTCTGGAAATCTTCTACAACCCGATAATCAGCGTGAGGAAACACCTATAATGTACACAAAAAGGTTGACGTTGCCCGAATAAAAGCGGCTCTTGACAGCCATATAATTTTAAGTGTATTATTTTATAGTATAGTATAGAATATTTTGACAATTTCACCATTTTTGCTTGGATTATATGTTAGGGTGCCCGCCCATTTCAGAAAGACGAATAGAAAATTATTTTAGTGCTTATTTCAACTTCATTCTAGTAACAATATGAACCGTGTGTACGTCCTGCTATCAGGTCAGCACCACTGACGCATGAACAAAATCTTCACGAATAATCCCGGGAGATATTTTCAGGCGAATGAAGAAAGAAGGTGATACTTCATTTGGAAGACGACTCAGGTAATCATTTTTTCGAGCGTCTCAGGAGGCTTACACGATTCTTCTCCCGTCGCATAAACCGCGAAGGCCTGGAAGAGGAATTCCATGAGTTGATCGATGCCGGTGAAGGAGAAGGATTGATCGAGCACTATTCCGGTGATTGGATTCACAGCATCCTGAAGTTCAAAGACACTGTTGTGCGCGAGGTAATGATCCCACGGACTGAGATGGTCTGTTTTTCATCAAAAGCCTCGGTTGAGGATGTCCTGAGGCTGGCTATGGAAAGCGGTCACTCTCGACTTCCGATCTACGGCGAGAATATAGATGATATCATCGGGGTTTTCTGCGTGAAAGATCTGCTTCGCCATTGGGGTAAAAAGGGCACGGAGATCGAATGGGCCCAGATGGCCCGACCTCCATATTATATCCCTGAGATGAAGAACATAGGCCAACTGCTCCAGGAATTCAAAACAAATAAATCGCACATGGCCATCGTTATCGATGAATATGGTGGAACTGCCGGCCTGGTTACCATAGAGGATATCATCGAGGAGATATTCGGGGAGATACAAGACGAACACGACACCGAAGAGGCCTTTTTAACGCCTATGCCTGATGGAGCATTGGCGGTGGATGCGAGAGCCAACGTGGATGAACTGGAGAAATATTTCAACATCGAGATTCCAAAGGATAATTTCGAGACAGTGGGAGGACTCATCGTTCACCTGATGGGCCGGGTACCCAGGGCCGGTGAAGAAATCCCCTACCAAGGACTTCACATTGTAATCCAGGAAAGCGACCAGAAAAAGGTCTCCAAGATCAAGGTCCGCCTCATGGAGGCGGAGGGCCGGAACAGCTCATGAATCAATGGTCGGCGAGGGCAGCAGGATGCGACCTTGCGCTGGCCGCCATATCCGGGGTGCTGATCGCCGCCTCGATGCCCAAGGTTTCCATGTGGATTGTGGCGTGGGCGGCGTTAGTGCCTTTTTTTCACGCCGTATCAGCCACAAATACCCGGCGATCCATGTTCCTGGGATGGATCATGGGCTTTGTGGCCTATCTGGGTATTCTCTACTGGGTGGTTCACACGCAGGTGGTCTATGGCGGGGTCCCCACCGTGGTTGCCCTTGCGGCCATGGTTTTGTTGGCCGCGGCGTGCGCCTGTTATATGGCGATATTCAGCCTGTGCCTGGCGTTGGCCGCAGGTTCTGGGAGTGGTTGGAGCGTGTTGAGTGCCGCACCTTTCCTGTGGGTAGCCCAGGAATATATCCTCTCTAAATTCCCACTGGGGGGGTTCCCATGGCAGCTTTTGGGTTATTCGCAGGTGCCGTTTTTGCCTGCTATCCAAGTTGCCGATGTCACCGGCGTGTACGGCGTGAGTTTCCTGGTGGTGATGGTCAACGCAGGCCTGTACCGTTTTCTGAGAAGGTCGCGGGGATGGCATCGGGAGGCTGCCGCGGTCGGTACTATTCTGGCTCTGAGCCTGGGGTACGGGCTTTTGCAGTTGCACCGCCACCCTCCAGAGGAATCGTCTTCAGGGAAAGGAGTGCAGACACTTCTCATTCAAGCCAACATTGACCAGGGCCTGAAGTGGGACGAGCGATTTCGCACGAAAACTATAGAGATTTACCGGAATTTGTCCCTTAAAAACGGAAAAAATGCCCGGTTCATCATATGGCCCGAGACAGCCGTTCCCTTCTATTACCAGTCCAATGAGAAATATCGTCCCATCATTCAGGATGTGGCCAGAAGAACCGGCGCTTACCTGCTTTTCGGAAGCCCTGGCTGGCATCGGAAGGACGGTGAGGTCAGCTATTTCAACAGCGCTTTCCTTCTCGACCCTCAGGGAAGGACAGTGGGGCGTTACGACAAGGTGCATCTGGTGCCATATGGCGAATACATTCCCATGAGGAGGTGGATGCCCTTTTTGAACCCTCTGGTCCAAGGCGTTGGGGACTTCACGCCTGGAGAACGGGTCGCGCCGATGGAGACAGAGCTGGGAAAAATCGGCGTATTGATTTGCTTTGAATCCATCTTTCCCAATCTAAGCCGTGCGATGGTCCGCCAGGGTGCATGGCTGCTGGTCAACCTGACAAATGACGCGTGGCATGGCAGGACCAGCGAACCGTATCAGCACTTGAACATGGCCCAAATGCGCTCAGTGGAGAACCGCCGCCCCTCGGCCAGGGCGACCAACACCGGCATCACTGCTTTTATCGATGAGACCGGCCGTTTGCAAGAGACCCTGGGCCTGTTCCGAACAGGGGTTCTTCGGCGGTCGATCTCATCAAACCGGGAAGGTCAGACTTTTTACACGCGATTCGGCGATGTTTTCGCTATTCTTTGTCTCATCGTATCCATACTTATGCTGTCGCCTCGCTTAAGCCGTGTGAGGGTTTCCATTAAGCGACACATATCATACAGGAGGTTTTTCTCATGACACAAGAACTGCAGGCCAATTTTTCCACGCTCAAGGAGAAACTATTTGCCTTAAGGAGCCATCTTTGACCTGGACGAGAAAGAAAAAAGAGTTCAGGCGCTGGAGAAGCTCTCTGCCAGCCCGGATTTCTGGGACGACCCCCAGGAAGCACAGAAAATCCTGAAGGAGAAAAAACGCCTTCTTACAGAAATCGAACGATGGAGGGAGGAGAATGGAAAACTGGAAGACGCCCAGATTCTCCTTGAGCTGACCCGGGAAGAGCAAGACCCTGAACTCCTGGAGGAGGCAAATCAGAAATTGTCCACCCTGGAACAAGACATCGCTGACATGGAATTCAAGCGCATGCTTTCCGGGGAGAACGACATCAATAACGCCTTCGTTACCATCCAGTCCGGTGAGGGCGGGACCGAGGCGCAAGACTGGACAGAGATGCTTTTGCGCATGTACCTGCGATGGGCAGAGCGCAGAGGCTATAGGACTCAGATTACCGACATTTTGCCCGGGCAGGAAGCCGGCATCAAATCTGTCACCTTTACCGTGGAGGGGGATTATGCCTACGGTTTGCTTGCCGCGGAGGTTGGCATTCACCGCCTGATTCGCATCTCTCCTTTCGATACCGGCAAGAGGCGGCATACTTCCTTTGCTTCAGTTTTTGTGATTCCGGAAGTTGACGAAGAGATCGTGATTGAGATTGACGAGGCGGATCTTCGAGTCGATACCTACCGCTCAAGCGGAGCGGGTGGCCAGCACGTGAACAAAACCGATTCCGCGGTCCGAATCACGCACCTCCCGACGGGAATAGTTGTCCAGTGTCAAAATGAACGCTCGCAACACAAGAACAGGGCTATGGCTCTCAGGATACTGCGTTCTCGCCTGTATGAAGAACAGGAAAAGAAAAAAAGAGAAAGCAGGGAGGAGGCCCATCGCAATAAGAAATCCATCGGATTCGGGAGCCAAATCCGCTCGTACGTGTTGCATCCTTACCGCATGGTGAAGGATCACCGGACCCAATTGGAACAAGGTAATGTGGATGCTGTATTGGACGGAGAACTGGATCAATTCATCCAGGCGTACCTGTTGACCCACTGAAAGAGGAAGAATTTTTGACGTGATTACAGAATTGAAAAAATCCGGGTTATCCTGTCTTTTCGTCAAAAAATTTTTTCTAAAAAAATAGCTTGCTCGGTGGATCATCCATGGACATTATCGTTCTTGGCTCAGGGACAGGGACCCCCTCGGTGAGACGGTCTCCTTCTTCGCTGACGGTCAAGGCCGGCGGACTGCGCGTACTTATTGACAGCGGTTCGGGAACACTCCGCCGCCTGGCCGAGGCGAACATTCCGGTCCAATCCATCCATCACATCTTTTACACTCATTTCCATCCGGATCATACGGCTGACCTGGGCCCCATCCTTTTCGCCCTGAAATATACTGTGATACCGGAAAGGACCGATCCCATGGGCCTTTGGGGCCCAGCGGGGTTCAACGCTTTTTTCGATTTCCTTCATAAAGCATGGGGCCACTGGATCATCCCCTCCACGTTCGATTTAGCGCTGGAGGATCTGCCGTTGAACGGCCCGCAACAGGTGAAGCTGGGCGATGTGCTCATTGAGAGCCATCCCGTACAGCATAAGGACCCCAGCCTTGGCTACCGTATCGAACATGGCGGGAAGGTTCTGGCGGTTTCCGGCGATAGCGAATATTGTAAAGGTCTCGTTGAAGCGGCTCAGGGGGCGGACCTGTTCGTGTGCGAGTGCTCCAGGCCCGATGATATGAAGACTCCGGGTCATATGGGCCCGACCGAGGCGGGTCGAACGGCTCGGGAGGCCGGCGCGAAGAGACTATTGCTCACCCACTTTTATCCGGAATGCGACGCCGCGGATGTTCTCACTCCCTGCCGGAAAGAGTTTCCAGGCGAGGTCATCCTGGCTGAGGACCTGATGCATCTGAAGATATAACGTTTTATATTCTTCACCAGCCGAGGAATCCCCTCTTTTTTTTCTTGCCATCGTTCAGGGACTTTTCTTTATCAAGTTCTGCCAGTTGCCGGAAGAGTTCCTTTTGTCGCTCTGTAAGCTGGGTGGGCGTCTGAATTACAACGCGCACGATTTGATCCCCCCGTCCTCTGCCTCGAAGTCGGGGAACGCCCTTGTTGTTCAGACGGAATAAGGAATGTGTCTGGGTACCTGCGGGAATCTTGAGCCTTTCGGTTCCCTCCAGTGTTGGAACCTCGATTTCGGCTCCCAGCGCCCCCTGGCTCATGGATATCGGCACTGTGCAGAAGATATCATCATTTTCACGCTCGAAAAATTCGTGTGGTTTTACACGTATTATAACATAGAGGTCCCCCGGTGGGCCGCCATTCTCTCCCAAGGCGCCCTCTCCTTGGAGGCGCAGTTTGGCCCCTGTGTCCACACCGGGCGGGATGTCGAGGGAGAGGGTGCGTGTGCTTTGGATCCTCCCTCTTCCACTGCATTCGGGGCATAAATGCTTGATAAAGGTCCCTTCGCCGCGACACCGTGGGCAGGTGGTGCTGATGGAAAAGAAACCCTGGGTACGCACGACCTGTCCTCGGCCGCCGCACATGGAGCATTGTTCAGGATGGGTTCCAGGCCGAGCACGGGTTCCCCCGCATGAGGGACAGGTCTCAGCCTTTGGAATCTGTATTTCAACTTTCTTGCCAAAGACCGCATCATCAAAGTCGATGGTCAGATCGTAGCGCAGATCATCCCCATGCCGCGGCCGCGGCCGACCTCTGAATGACGTCTGGCCGAAACCGAACAGATCACCGAAAATATCACCAAAGCTTGAAAAGATGTCGTCGAAACCACCGAAGCCCTGGAACCCTGTCCCCTCCACGCCTGCATGGCCAAAACGATCATAAAGGCTCCGTTTTTCCGGATCGCGCAATACCTCGTATGCTTCGGCCGCCTCTTTGAATCTCTCTTCGGCCTCGGGGTTCCCGGGATTGCGGTCCGGATGATACCGCAAGGCGAGCTTGCGGTATGCTTTCTTCATGGTCTCCTCATCCGCATTCCGGGAGATGCCCAGCACCTCGTAATAATCACGTTTCATCATTATTTATTTTAAAAACCACCATGCACTCTCGATCATAACGAAACATGAAAAGTTGATCACGGTGCATTGAAATATATAGATTTATTTTTGACAGGATAATAGGATGAATGAGGTTTTCTTAATCCTTGTCTTCTGTCAATAAATTGATTTTATAAATTAAAGAAAAATGTCATCTTCACGCACTTTAATATTTCATGCTCAAATTCATAAGAATTATTCTCTGCTTTCGCGAGCGACTTTTATTGCCGGACGGAGGTATAAACTCTATGGTATATTATAGTAATCAGTTAGGCCGCCCATGTCAAGCAATTGGGATCATTTGACGCTGTGCCGGCATTTGATGATCGGGGTTTCCCGTTCCGGCTGACATACATCCTATCCCGCGGCCAGCCAGGCCGATCGTCCGGGTCTTCAAAGCATTGCAAGTGCAATTAGATGGGAATCAGAGAGTCGTCAACAAGCATAGGGAGGGAGGGTTTTATTTTGGAATGCGTTTCACATCATCGGGCGCCGGGGCTCGGTGCTCGCTGAAGGTGCCCCTCTCGCCGAAGGCTTTGTCGAATAGCCGGGTCTCCAGGGCGTGCATCCGTTCCGCCGCCTCCTTGTGGACCTCCTCATGGTCGTGTCCCAGCAAGTGCAAAGTACCGTGAATCAGGAGGACTCCAAGTTCTTCCGAGAGAGAGCATCCGGACTCGTGCGATTGTTCAAGGGCGCGCTGGACGGAAATAACGATGTCCCCCCACATGCCCGGGGTTAGGTGGCCGAACTCACCCGTGGCCATTGGAAAGGCCAGAACATCTGTAGAACCCTCTTGGTTGCGGTATTGTTGATTTAGCGCAGCCATCTGGGAATCATTAAGGAGCACGATACTTACCTCGCCCTCACGATTTCCCAAGGCGTCGAATATCCACTCTACCACCCGTGCCACCCATCCGTGGTCGATGGGAATCAACTGCTGCCTGTCCTCTATCTGCACTTCCATTTTTCTTTTTTCCCTGCATTACCTGAATCGCTGAAGTGGGGTAATCGATGCGATGGTGGTAAATTGCATTGAGAACATTAGTGAAACTTCGAGCGATCTGATGCATGTCGCGGATAGTCAGGTGGCAATCGTTTAATTGGCCGTCGGTCATGAAACTGTTTATCAACTGCTGGACCGCTCCCTGTACCCGGGAAGGAGTTGGGTTGACGAGAGTGCGGGAGGCGGCCTCCACGGCATCGGCCAGCATGACCACCGCAGCCTCCTTTGTCTGGGGCTTAGGCCCCGGGTATCGGTAGCTCTTTTCATCCACAGGATGAGAGTTCTCCTGGTTTTTGGCCTTATTGTAAAAGAAAGAGATAAGAGATGTGCCGTGATGCTCATGGATAATATCTTTAATGGGCTGTCCCAGGCGATATTTTCGAGCCAGTTCCATCCCGTCTTTCACGTGGGAGGTGATAATGAGGCTTGACATGCTGGGCGCCAGCTTATCATGCTTATTCTCACCCGACTTCTGATTCTCGATAAAGTAGAGCGGTTTGTTGATCTTTCCGATATCGTGATAATACGCACTCACCCTTGCTAAAAGTGGATTTGCACCGATGGCCTCAGCCGCTGCCTCGGAGAGACTCCCCACGATGACACTGTGTTGATACGTACCCGGGGCTTTGAGCACCAGGTCACGCATGGCCCGGTGATTCAGGTTGGTCAATTCCAGCAGCTTGATGTTGGTCATGTACCCGAAGAGCGACTCCACCATGGGCGTCATCCCCGCCGCAAGGATGCCCGCCAGCCCTCCGCCTGCAAATGCAAAGGAAAAGTCATAGATATTATCAAAAACAGGAAACTTATGGGCAATGAGGCGCAGGCACATGACAGAAGCCATGTTGATGATACCTACACGGATACCCGCCTTCAGCAGCATGCTCCGGGCGCTGCAAAAGACCACGTTATGAGCCCCCACCAGACCACCAACAAGGCTGTAAAAGAAAATCCCTACGGGAGTATCGAACATCATGGCGGAAAAGATAGAGATGGGGATCGCAATGATCATGGCCGCTTCGGCATTGAGCATCATGGCGATCATTATCGGAGCCAGGGCGAAAGGAACAGCATAGGACAGCGATTCTGTCGGAATAAATGGGAAGGAACGATTCACCGATTCAGTGATAAAAAGGGCTGCCTTGACCATCATGAGGGTGCCCAGTATGGCCATGCAGAACATGAGAAGATCCACATTGCGGGGGGCGAAGCTCTGTGCGTTGCGTGAGGCCAGGTAATACAGAAGAAACAGCAGTAACATGACCATGATCGTATACCCGGCCAATGCCTTGTATACGGTATAGTGGTCTTCGTCTCGGCCCAAAGCCTCCAGCTTGAGCAGATGTTCGGGGCTGACCCGCTCCCCTTCCCTGAGGATGACCTCCCCTTTCTTAAGCTGAAAATAGACTGGCTTGATACTGTCGAGCGCCTCTTTCTTTCGCTTCTCGGTCTCGCTCTTATTCAGCGTGATATTGGGCAAGACCAGCTTTTGCGAGATTTCGATGACAGTATCACGCATGCTGCGGCTCAGGTGTAAAAGAGATTCCCGCCCTTTCAGCGCAATGTAACGTCGGGCAGAATCCAAGTCTAAGAGCGAGGAGGGGTCTCTCAGGACAATCTCACTTCCTGTTTCAACTTCCAGTAAAGTAATGTGGCTGTCCCGCTCGATGCGGAACAATTCCTTCCGGCTGACGACCCCCTTGATAATAACAGGAGCCAGCATGGCGTAACAATAATCTTCGATACGTTCATCAAACCGATGATTTTTAAGTGAATAAAACGCATAATCGGAAAGGGGGAATCCCAATTTTTTCTGGAACAATTCGCGGCGCTTTGTAATCTTTTTTTCCAGATCTTCAGTCAGGAGGGGTTGTTCTTTAGTAATCGAGCGTCTGGAGAGCCCTTCGCTTTTGGTGGAAGGAGCGGGATACAGCTCTCGCATGAAGGTAAAGGCTTCCTTCAGAGTCTTTTCAGCATGAGAAAGCACCTTGGGGTCCAGGTCGTAGATCACGCCGAGACTTCGTTCCTTTTCAAGACGTCTCTTTTGGGTGGATAGAGTATCCTCAACCAGGAGGTCACGGGGAGCTCTCACATCGGACCATGCGATGTCTCCCACACGGTATTCTCGGGTGGAAGGCGGCGTCGTGGGAGAAAGGAGCCATCCCATCAACAGGCTCACACTGAGCAGCATGGCCAAGCGCTTGAACACGGAACTCCTGAACAAGCTGCCGAGTGCTGTGGAGCAGCGCTTAATTTGCCTTATTCGGAAAAGACGGTTGTCCAGGAGACTCCATCCCGGGAGTAAAACAGGTTTTTTGAAAAGGTAGTAAAAAAGGGTTTTATTGTTTTGTCTGGAGTTGCGAGTCATGATTGAACTCTTTTGGAAGCGAACGAGGACCGTGATTTTTGGTTTGCCCGGACAGATCGTACGCTTTGATAATATCCCTCACCAGGGGATGTCGGACCACATCCTTCTCGGAAAAGTAGCAAAATCGGATGCCGGTTATTCCGCTCAGGATGGCACGCGCCTCGATAAGTCCTGAAAGGGTTCCGTCTGGCAGATCCACCTGAGTGATATCGCCCGTGATAACGGCCTTGGAACCATATCCTAACCGGGTGAGAAACATTTTCATTTGCTCGCTGGTGCTGTTCTGGGCCTCATCCAGGATCACGAAGGAGTCATTGAGGGTGCGACCGCGCATGAAGGCCAGTGGTGCCACTTCAATTTCACCCCTTTGCAAAAGGCGCATTGCGTGGTCGAAATCCATCATATCGTGCAGTGCATCATACAGAGGGCGGAGATAAGGGTTCACTTTCTCATAAAGGTCGCCCGGAAGAAAACCCAGCTTCTCACCGGCCTCCACTGCCGGCCGCGTGAGGATTATGCGGCCAAATTCCTTTTTCATCAACAGCGAAACGCCCAGTGCCATGGCCAAGTAAGTCTTGCCGGTCCCGGCCGGTCCGATGCTGAAGACAATGTCAAAGCGACGAATGGCATCGACATATTCCTTCTGGCCCAAGCTCTTCGGCGTGATAACACGCTTGTTGACTTTAATGCCGACTTTATCCAGAAAAAGCTCTTTGAGCTTTGCCGAGCTTTTTTCCGACAGGATTCGGATGGCATAATCCACATCCGCAGGGTAAACCGGATACCCTTTTTCGAGCACTTCATACAGTTCCTGAAATATCCGCTTGGCCAGCTTGACTTCCAGTGCCCCGCCCTGTATAGTAATGGTGTTACCCCGGACGCTGACCCGCACATCCACGGAACGCTCTATCAATTTGGCGTTCTCGTCGTGTTTTCCAAATAAAATTTTAGCCAGCTCGTAATCCTCGAAGCTGGCCCGCGCCACCGTCAATTCTTCTGTTTGTTCGCTCAAATAGATATCCCTATCTATCGTGAATCATTAAGCAAATAATTTGCTCTTGCCAACCGGAAAATCTCAATCTCGCCACCTTTTTATTATAAATGCGTTCTTGGAAAGATGCAATGATTTTTTTGCGTTATTTGGGAAACGGAATACACATGGTATCCTCCTGGTGAATTTTCGCACAAACGCCCGGAAATACCGGGGTGCTCTGAAGGGAGGCCAAGGCATTGACCGCACACATCATCATCTCACACCAGCAACCGCCGTCTGATTCGGTTGGCTGACAGAGTAAAGAACAAGATTGTGCATGCGGCTATCCAGATAAGATCCATGATCCAATACTCCGGACTCCTGCCCAAAACAGCGGCGCGGACGAGGTTGACAACATGGGTCAGCGGAAAAAACCAGGAAAGCTTCTGCGCCCAGACGGGAAGACCCGAAAGCGGGAAAAAAATCCCCGAGAATAGAAACATGGGAGTTATAAAGAGTGTAAAATAATACGTGAAAAAATCGTAGGAAGGACTCATGGATGTTATGAACATGGCCATGGATGAGAACATCAGCCCTTCCACAACCAGGATCACCGGGACAATCGCAAAGGCCCATGGCCACTGCACCAGACGGAACGCCGCAATCACCATCATGATGATCATGCCCCCGATCAAGGATTTCGTGGCGCCCCATAGAATGTCACCGGCCACCACTTCTTCAATACTGACCGGCGTTGCTATGATGGCGGCGTACGTCTTCTGATGGATCATGCGGGTAAAAGAGCCGAAGCAACACTCGAAAGTGGCCGTATACATGGCCGACGAGACCACCAATCCCGGCGCCAGATACTGTACGTACGGAACCCCGTCCATGAGGGGCACCAGTCTGCCCAGGCCATAGCCCATGGCCAGCAGAAACAACACAGGTTCCCCGAGATTTCCCAGCAAGCTGGGTTTGTAAAATTGTATCCAGACCCGGGCGTTTCGCTGCCAGACCCTGAGTGCCAGATGGGACAGCTCGGGAAAACGGGTGTGTTCTCTGGCGGTCAAAGCCAGACGGCGCGGTAAATTGGTGGACAATTCCATGATTAAAGCTTGCTCAATGAGGTCAGTCGCGCAACTCCCGGCCCGTAAGACGGAGAAATACGTCCTCAAGTGTTGCGGGTCTATGAATAACATCCTCTCCGTTGATCTCCAGCACACGCTGGAGAAGGCCCTCCCCGGATTTGGAGAACAGATAAAGGGTATCCCCTACACGCTCGTGAATAAAATGGTGGCTGTTCAGCAACCCCAGGATATGGCCGCCAATCTCCTCGTTCACCCGCAACTCGATAACATCATCCCCAACATGGGCCTCCACCAACTCCCTTGGAGAGCCCTGAGCCACAATGGTTCCCCTGTCCATTATGACCAGACGATCACACAGTTGTGCCGCTTCCTCCATGTAATGGGTGGTAAGGATCATAGTGGTTCCATGGCGTTTAAGGGTTCTCAGGTTCTGCCAGATTAAATGACGAGCCTGGGGATCCAGCCCGGTGGTTGGTTCATCCAGTATCAGGAGCCGCGGCCGGTTGATCATTGAGCGCGCAATGACGAGCCGACGTTTCATCCCGCCGGAAATCTGCATTATTTTGGCCTTGGCCTTCTCCTTTAGTTGCATGAACTCCAGCAGTTCATCAGTTCGTCTGGCCGCTTCCTTTTTTGGGATATCAAAGTACCGCGCATAAACCAGCAGATTAGCCTTTACCGTCAGATCGGGATCAAGGTTGTTCTCCTGCGGGACCACACCGATTTGCGCCTTGATCTGTCTGAGATATTTCCGGATGTCTCTCCCCATTACCGTGATCTCACCGGCGGTCATGGGAGAGTATCCATAAATCATGTTTACGGTCGAAGTTTTACCGGCGCCGTTAGGCCCCAGGAAGCCGAAACATTCTCCTTCCCCGACGCGAAAATGAATCCCCTTGACCACCTCCAGGTTACCGTAGTGCTTGCTCAGGTTTCGCGCTTCAACCAATGGGCTGGTCTGCAAGGACCGATTCTCGTCCGTTCCCAGAGCTTGTCGCTGTGTGCTTTCGGAACCTTCATACATCATTGAGCTCCTCACAGCGCGCTTCCGAGACAGCGCGAATCATCCGCTCGTGAATTTTCCGCCCGATATCAAGACCCTGGTCAATGAACTCTGGTCCATACCGTTTCCCCGGAGAACTCCTGAAGGTGTATTTGATGTTGCGAATGCTTTTCATCCCGTGGGAATAACGCTCGAGCACAGACTGAGGTGTTGCGCCCCGGGTGGCGGCCATTAAC
This sequence comes from Deltaproteobacteria bacterium, assembly GCA_019310535.1. Lineage (GTDB taxonomy): Bacteria > Desulfobacterota > JAFDED01 > JAFDED01 > JAFDED01 > JAFDED01. The sequence goes on along the minus strand of JAFDED010000013.1, from coordinate 29,186 downwards.
CAGAGGGTCTCGGTGAAATTATCGGGTCCCCACCGGAACTTATCTGCATCGTATAACGCATCGCTGATGAGCTGGCCTCGATCATTCAAAACTCCTGAATCCACAACGGGCTCCGGCACAACAAATGCCTCATGATTGGAGATCGCCAACACCACAAACCGACGTGCTTCTTCGCCAAGATTCCATTGTTTCAAGAGTTGATCGGCCGCCGATGCACCGGCTTTGGCATGGTCCTTATCCCTGCGTCGTATATCATGCAAAAGCCCGCCAATTTGAGCCAGCACCACAATCCACACCATCTCGGCATGGTTGCGGTATCCCTTCTTTTTTTGCTCTTCTATGATGATGGCACCACCCTCGACGGCTACTTTCCGGGAGTGATCCACACCATGGCCGAAGTCGTCCGTAAGACTTCGCTCTGCGTGCCCTCGGCATCGAAGGACCAGTTCGTGGCCCTCGAATATGACCAGGGAATGCTGGAGGGACTCCGCACAATCTGCATAGAATCTGGGGGCCGGCAGCCGCCGGGCCACCTCTTGAGCCTCTTGCATCATTCTTTTGAAAAAGGCTTGCATTTTGCGCCTGAGGGTGAGCATGAGACCCGGGAGACGGCAACAGGTATGTAACCTTCCGGAAGTCCTTCTCCGTACAGACCTACCTCTAATTATCATACAAGCGCTTGGGATCAAAAACAGCCATTAATGGGGGCGCAGGGGATATCTCTTCCGGAGCCGGTTCACTCATTATTCGTGTCACGATCCCCTTCGTCTTCGCTGGACGAAGAATTGGTCGATCAATTGCTTGGTCTCCCTGCTTGTAAAAAGCCGGACCGCTTTTTCAAACTCATACTCCAGGGCTGCGCGACGATCCAGCCGGGGGATTACATCGCATGCGCGCTTGACGGCCTGCACAGCCTGGAGAGGGCGGGATGCCAGCATAGTGGCCATAGCCTGCGCTTTGCCCCAGAATCTTTCCGGTGGCTCCACCGCGCTGACCATCCCCAGTTGAAAAGCTTCCTTTGCACCGATGGGCTCTCCGGTCAAGCTCAGTTCCCGGGCTTTGGCCAGACCTATACGCCTGGCAAGAGGTTCTACAAATGGGTTGAAGCCGTATTTAACCTCGGGATGGGCAAAAATGGCGGTCTCCGAGGCCACGATGATATCGCAAAGCAGCGCCATGTTGAATCCGCCCCCTAACGCCAGCCCGCTGACGGCCGCCACAGTCGGCTTTCCAAAGTCGCAGATATGAAGGTATAATTTCAGGAAAAAAAGGAAATGCTCCTCAAGTTTGCTTTCCTCCAATCGGAGAACCTCTTTAAGATCCATGCCGGCACAGAAAACCTCATCACCTCCGGTGAGGATCACGACACGAATTGAATCCTCTCCCTCCATTAGACTGAGGCACTCCATTAATTCCTGCGCCATCTGATGCGAAAGGGCGTTATACTCCCTCGGCCTGTGAAGGGTAATAGTTGCAACGGCCTCGTCCGCCTTGATCTGAATAGTGTGAGCCAATATGTCGCGCCTTCCGTAAAAAAACACTTAGATATATGTACATTACCATTTTTAATGTAACAAAGACACCATGGGGGTGTCAATCTTTTCTTAGCTTCTCCAGAGCGGAAATCTTGCAGTAAATAAGGGTTTCTTCCGCACTATAGTGATTCTGGGGCGGGAATAAGCCCTGACTCTGCATCACTTTGAAGTGCTCCGCGCACCAGGGACGGGGTTTATCCCCGCCTGCTGAGTCCGCTGACATCCGGGCTCCCGATTTTCCTTGAATAAGCAATCTATTTGCGATATTTTTATTCAAGTGATTATTCAAAATATTGTCAGGATACATAAGGAGCGACCAACGATGAGTTTTTCAGTGCCAGTAATTCCTTCCATACGAGGAATTCCTTACGGCGACCGCAAGCGAATCAACGATGAAGCGCGAAGGCGTGAGGGAGTGGTGGATATGGGCTCAGGCAATCCCGATCTACCCATGCCTCCATTCATCCGCCGGCGCTTAATGGAAGCCTTGAACGATGGCTGCGCACGGTACACCAGTTATTACGGATTGCCGGAACTCCGGGAAGGGATTGCCCGAAAACTGTCGGATCAGCGCGGACTATCGGTGAACCCGGAAAGAGAGCTGCTGGTGACACACGGCGTGCAGGAAGCGCTGTATGTCGTTATGCGGGCTTTGCTGGGGTCCGGCGATGAGGTGTTGATCCCGAGTCCGCACTATGCTTCATACTCTCTCAATGCAACGGCCTGCGGAGCCAGCGCTGTGCCGGTCCCTTTGAGAGAGGCGGATGGGTTCTCTCCCGATATGGAATTGCTGGAGCGTGCTGTAACACCCAGGACCCGGGCATTGGCCCTCACTATTCCCAGTAATCCTCTGGGAGTTGTATGGTCCCGGGAGATAGTGGAAGCCCTGGCGGAGCTGGCGATAAAGCACAATTTAGTGGTGCTTGTGGATGAGATTTACAGCGATTTTGTTTTTGGAGACCCACCCATATCCATGGGGACGCTTCCGGGAATGAAGGAACGGACTTTCACCTTCAACGGGTTCTCCAAGTCCTTTATGATGATGGGGCTCCGGATGGGGTATGTTGCCGGTCCATCCGGGCCAATGGAGGCCATCAAGAACCTCCATTACTGCGTCACCCTTTGCCCTACCTCTTTGAGCCAGGTGGCGGCTCTGGCCGCTCTTGAATGCCCGGAGGAACAGGTAGAACCCATTATCAGGGAATATCTCGAGCGTTTGGATATATTGTACAATGGTGTTGTGTCTTTGCCGGGCGTTACCTGTGTTCGTCCCGGTGGCACCTTTTATGTGTTTCCCAACATAAAGCACTTCGGCATGGGATCGCTGGAACTGGCTATCAGGCTGGTGAAGGAGGTCGGGGTACTGACATTGCCGGGCACGGAATTCGGCCCGCATGGCGAGGGGTATCTCCGGCTTTCCACCTGCACGGATCGATCTGCCATAAAGGATGGTCTTCAAAGATTAAGACAGTTCGCGGAGCGATATGAATAGCGGAATCCGGGGTTGCCCCGTCAATGAACATCTCTCCGTTTTTCATGAAGCCGGATTCATTGTACGCGCTATGGTACGTACATAACTATGTTCGCGTTTCCTTGAGGGTGGGACGCCCTGATTCCTGAAACGACTATTCTCAGGCTCAGGGCTTCTTACCCGTAAGTGTAACAAAACGGAAGGAGGGGGGGAATGAGCTTTTCGCTTGCTGACATTTCGAAGTACCGGGATTTGGCCGATGTACAATACGAGGTGCACATGGAAGACTGGCTTCGAGAGGGATGGCGCATGTTTGCATCCAACGTCGGCTCCTTCATGGGGATTACGGTCATCATGATAGCCGCGGGAATTGTGGTCGGCCTCACCGGCATCGGCAAATTGGGATTAGGTGTAATCATAGTCCCTCTGGCCGCGGGGGTGGGACTTTCTTGTCTCCAGCATTTGCGGGGAGGAGGCTTTGGTTTTCAGGATTTCTTTCAAGGATTTCGCCAGTTCGTTCAGCTCGCCTTGTATGGACTCGTGACCAATATTGCCATCATGGTTGGAATGATCCTGTTGATTGTCCCGGGTGTGTATCTGATGGTGGCTTACTTTTTCGGCTGGCTTCTGGTGGCTGACAAGGGGATCGATTTCTGGCGCGCCATGGAAGTGAGCCGCGTGGTGGCCCATAAGCGGTGGTTTTCTCTGTTCGGTTTCTTGCTTGTGCTTATGCTGATCAATATCATCGGGGCCATCCCTTTAGGACTTGGACTGCTCATCACCATCCCCTGGACTCTTTGCGCCTCCACAAAGGCGTATCATGATGTTTTTGACCAGCCTCCTCGGGTGAAAGAGCCTGAAACAGTGCAGCCTATACACCCGGGCAGGTAATATTTCAACACTTGTCGGAACAGCTATTGATGAAGCGCTATCTGTGCATACACGGACATTTCTATCAACCCTCAAGGGAGAATCCCTGGCTTGAAGCGATCGAGGTCCAGGACTCAGCCCATCCTCACCACGACTGGAATGAACGGGTTACGGCGGAATGTTACGCGCCCAATAGCGCGGCCCGCATCCTCGACGAACAGAACCGGATTCTCCAGATCTTCAGCAATTATGATTTGATAAGCTTCAATTTCGGTCCCACACTCCTGGCTTGGATGGAGACCAATGCAAGCGAAGTGTACAGTCGGATCCTTGAGTCGGACAGGGTTAGCCGGCAGGCTCGGGGTGGCCACGGTAATGCCCTAGCCCAGGTTTACAACCATCAGATTATGCCGCTGGCATCCCGGCACGACAAAGAAACCCAGGTAATATGGGGGATACGGGATTTTCGGCACAGGTTTGGGCGTGACCCCGAGGGGATGTGGCTGCCGGAAACCGCTGTCGATCTTGAAACCCTTGATGTGCTCGCTGAACAGGGCATACAATTCACGATTCTTGCACCCCATCAGGCCCATAGAGTCCGTTCGCTGTCTACAGGACCATGGAAAAACGTGGATGGCGGCCGCGTCGATCCGGGGAGGTGTTACCGTCTAGCCCTAAGCAGCGGGCGTACCATTAACTTATTCTTTTACAATGCCGACTTGTCACATGCCGTGGCGTTTGAACAAGTCCTGAACAGCGGCGATGAGTTTATTGGTACTATCAAGCAGCACTTCCAGCCGGACAATTCAGAGGATCAACTTGTTCATATCGCCACGGATGGAGAAACTTACGGCCACCATCACCGCTTTGGAGAAATGGCCCTGGCGTATGCCATGAATCACCTCTCCGCGGAAGGGGAGATTCTCATCACCAACTACGCCGAGTTCCTGGCTCATCATCCCCCCCATTGGGAAGTAGAGATATTCGAAAGCACCAGTTGGAGCTGCGCTCACGGGGTAGAGCGCTGGCGAGCGGATTGCGGGTGTCGGGTGGGAACGGACCCACATTGGAATCAGGCCTGGAGATCTCCGCTGCGGGAAGCCCTCGATTGGCTCAAGTTGCGCCTGGATGAAACTTATGAGAAACGGGCCGGAGAACTCCTGCCCGATCCCTGGAATGCCCGTAATGCTTACATCCATGTTATTCTGGACCGAAGGTCGGAGAGTGTGGAGCGGTTTATTGCAGAGTATGCTTTCTCCAGTGCCTCACAAGCTGATCGCATACTCCTGCTTCATCTCATGGAAATGCAGAGGAACGGAATGTTGATGTTCGCCAGTTGCGGATGGTTTTTCGACGACATCTCGGGGCTGGAGGCGGTCCAGAACCTCAAATATGCGGCCAGGGCCATCCAGTTGGCCGCACAGGCAACGGGCGTGGATCTAGAGGAAGGGTTTCTTTCCCGGTTATCCTCGGCCCGAAGCAACATGCCGCAGCTAGGTGATGGGACGGACATTTATCGGCGAGTAGTGAAACCCTCGGTGGTAAACCTGGAGCGCGTCATCTCCCATTACGCCATAAGTTCTCTTTTTGAAGAGTACGAAGAAAAAGACAGGATTTACTGCTTCAGAATAGACCGGGAAAACTACCTTCAGAGTTCCCGAGGGCCTGACACCCTGGCGGTGGGTCAGGTCAGCGCCGTCTGTACAACCACAGAAGAGGAGGGTCGCTTTGTTTTCGCCCTGCTCCATTCCGGAGGTTGCGATTTTAGATGCTCCCTTCTTGCTCACAACGCTGAACTGCAGTGGGAGGAGTTGGCGCAAAATCTGGTCTCCAAGTTTGAACAGTCGGACATGACAGAACTTATCCGAACAATGGACAAGATGTTCGGAAGAGAATACATGACTTTGGGAGACCTTTTCCTGGAGGAGCGCCGTAAGATCGCGCTACGGATGAGCGAAGACGCTCTCAGTCGCTTTGAGTCAAGTTACAGGATGCTTTATAATGAAAATCGTGATTTAATGCGTTTCCTGAAAGAAATTGATGTGCCGATTCCCGTAGGTTTCACTGCCGCCGCACAGAATGCACTGAAGGCAGATCTTATGGAAGCTCTGGATAAAGCCCTCCAGGGAGAGCCTGCCGAAGATATTACCCGGATCATGCAGGAAGCCGACCTTTGGGGCATCGATCCAAAAGAAGAGGTCATTGAGCGGAAGATTCGCCACATGCTGGAGAAAAAGCTCCGGACGTTGGCCCTATATCCAGAAGCGAAACAGATTCCTGCCATAATGCAGTTATTGGATCTGGCGGATCAGGTTGAAATACAGATCAATCTGTGGGAGGCGCAAAATATTTTTCGACAATTATTGAACTCAAAATGGCATGTTCATGCACACCCTGCCAGCCTGCCTGAGTGGAAGCCCTTTTTTATTCTGGGCGAGCGACTTGGATTCAATCTTCCTGATAGTGGAGGTTCCGGAAACGATTGACATTATCCGCTGAGAACTCAGAGAAAAAAAGCTTTTTTATTCTTTCTGAATTCTCTGCAAACTTTTCAGGGGCCTGCACTGAACTCTTCATCGAAATTAAAGCTTCTGAAACATTTCTCGTTCCACGGGCACTCCGCGCATCTCCAAATCTTGAATAAAACGGGGAACCACATTCTGGGGGACAAAACTTCCCAGAAAGCTGGTCTCCTTATCGAATCCGCTGGACTCAAACCGAAAGATATCGCGCAAGGTAAAGGGCTCGTCACCAGAGTCAGCAACCTCGCAGATTCTGGTCACCTTTCGCCTTCCATCAGACATCTGAACGCATTGGACGATGAGGTCCACCATAGAGGCGATCCAGGGGAGCATGACGGAAAGGTTCGTGCCGAGGCCCGCGGACAGGTTCAACTGAACTAAGGCTTGGCGGGGTGAGTTTACATGGACGGCCGCCAGCAATCCCCGGATACCGCCGCGGCCGGCCTGAAAAATCTCAATCACTTCTTCGCTCGAGCACCCCCCCAGCACCACCCTATCCGGCCGCATCTTCAACGAGCTGCGCACCAGATCCATGACTGTGACCCCGCCCTGACCACTGACCTCCGGGGGACAGGTGAGAAGGCTCACAACGTTCTCCTGTGGAAGACTGAGTTCGGGCCAATCCTCAATGGTGATAACGCGCTCTTCTTCCGGGATGAGAGAGGCCAGCGCCATGAGGAGAGTGGTTTTACCGGACCCTTGAGTCCCGGTAATCAGGATGTTCATACCGTTCTCAACGCTAATTTTTAATAATTGAGCCATATCCTTGGACAAAGATTCCTTTTCGACCAGATCGGCCATAGTAAACAGCAGACCTCCCGGCTTTCGAATGGTCAGGCAGGGGCCGGAAAAGGCCATTGGAGGGATTATAACATGGATTTCCGCCCCATTTTCCAACCGGGCGTCCACAATGGGATTGGAGGAATCTATGTGTTTCCCAACCCGCATCAGCATCCAGGAGGCAACCGCCATCACCGCATCGTCGCAACTGAAGCGAAACTCTGTTCGCTCCATCTTTCCGCCCCGTTCAATAAATACCCGCTCTTTTCCGTTTATCATAATGGAGCGATTATCGGGATCGGCCATCAATTGCTCCACGATTCCCGGCAGCACTGCCTCTTCCATCATGCGCTGACTCAGTTCTTCCCGGGGGATATGGGGAGGAATCTCAAGACCCATATCGTCCATCAGGCTCCTGATCGCATGCAGGAAGGCTATCTGTCTGTTGCTGACATCCTGGCCGGGCTCCAGAAAACGCCAATATAACTCGGGTTGATCCAGAAGGTGCCGATAAATACGGCTTGCCACCCTTCCCATATCTTCTTCCAACGGGGCATCTTCTTTCGGTGGGGAAACGGCGGGGCTGAGTGCTTCGAACTCGGTGGAAACCATCTCCTCGAGAGCCTCCTGCTTCACACTTTCTTCAGGCAGGGAAACGGTGGCTGCTTGCTCTTCAACAAGATCGGGTTTCTCTTCCTCTTCCCTGACTTCTTCTCTCTTCAGGGGACTTTCCAGCGTATCAAGGGTATCCTCCCATTGCATTTGCTGCGGCTCTGGAACCTGGGCATCTAACATGTCTTCCTCACGCAGGGGGATGAATGGAATTTCTTCCTCCTCGATAAGCTCGCGCTCTGGAGCCCCTTCTTTCAGGGATGCTGTCTCGGCTTCCTCCTGGAGGGGTTTCTCGAATGTATCCTTAAGAATAGGCTCTTCCTGCGGTTTTAAACCATCTTCCTCCTCCCCGGGTTTCGCCCATTCTTCCATTTCCTGTCTTGGAATGCCGAAGGTCTTAACCCCTTCGTCCAGAGGCTCCCTCGAAGGCTCCTCCATATCTTCTCCACCAATGCCGCTATCGGCCGTCGTCGCCTCCAGTGTGGGTTTCTCCTCCTCTCCCGGCGCCCGATGCGCGGGCTTTTCCGCTTCTTCCCGTTCGATGGACTGAGTGGGTTCTTCAACGGAGGAGAACATATCCAGTTGAAGAGTATAGCCGGATATAAAGACAAGATCGCCGATGTTTAATTCCTGGGGAGCGGAGATGCGTTTGCCGTTGACGAAAGTGCCATTGGTGCTGACCAGATCCTCTATAACGACTTTGCCTCCGGTGCGTCTCACAATAGCATGGCGCCTTGAGACACCGGGCTGTGAAAGTATCAGGTCATTTGCCTCGGATTTGCCGATCCGTACAACATCCTTCTCAATAATAATTACTCGTTCCTTCCCATCATTTTCCTTCAATATAAATCTTAACATGGCACCGCCCCCTTTATTTTTTTGCCCCCGTTTTTTCCCATTCTAAACTACTATCGAAATTCTTTGCAAGAAAATTTTTCAAAGGCTTTTCAAAGGCAATGGATGTTGCGCACCTGGTAGAAGTTATTCACAAATTAACATTAATTTTACAAAAGTTGTTTGATTTTAACAGGATAAAGCTATTTACATAATAAAAAAAGCATTTATTGTGCGAAATACAAGCTCTCCGCCCATGTCAGGGCGCACGAGTTTGTGAGTTTAATCGCGGAAAAAATGGGAAAACTCCCGCTTGCTTGACCATTTTCCGGATATTACGTATAAAATAAAATAAATCTTTTGCACTACATATTGGGGGCTGATAGAAAGCATGTTAATATGTAGATAAAATGATTTTCATGCTCCGCGGGTGCAGCCACTGAATGACAATTTGTTAGAAATAATGCTGGAATTGTTATGAAGAAACATCTCATCATTGTTGGCGGTGGGCATGCCCATCTTACCGTCCTGAAGAAAGCCGGTGATTTTGTCGAACGGGGCCACCGGGTGACATTGATCAGCTCAGCGCCGTATCATTATTATTCAGGCATGGGACCGGGGATGCTCTCTGGTATTTACCGTCCTGAAGAAATCCGGTTTCATATAAAAAAAATGGCGGAAGACCGGGGAGTGTCATTTGTGGAAGGGAATGTTGTGCGGGTGGATCCCGATCGACGCATCCTTTTTCTCGACTCAAATGATGAGATTGGCTATGACATCGTTTCATTTAACACCGGCAGCGAGATCCCGCTGGAATCCGTGACGGGACGGGATGAAAAGATGATTACGGTCAAGCCAATAGAAAACCTTCATAAGGCCAGACGGGCTGTCATGGACCTCATACAGACGGCAACTCCAAGGCTGGTGGTGGTTGGCGGAGGTGCCGCAGGGCTTGAAATTTCCGGCAACATCTGGCGGCTGGTTCATGATCTCGGGGGGAAGGCTCAGATCAAGCTCCTGGCCGGCCGGAGATTGCTTGGTCGTTTTCCCGAAAAAACCCGGCGTCTGGCAATGGAATCCCTCTCTGCCCGAGGAATTGAGGTGGCGGAGGGTGCCCATCTGCGCCGCTTTGAGAGCGGCCAAGCCGTCATGACCGACGGACGGAAGCTTTATTACGACCTGCTGATCCTGGCATTAGGAGTAAAGCCGTCATCCCTTTTTCGCGATTCGGGGCTGCCCACGGGCGACGATAGAGGACTACTGGTGAACACCCATCTTCAGAGCGTCGCCTATCCCGAGATCTTCGGCGGCGGCGACTGTATCAGCCTTGAAAGCAAACCGCTGAATAAAGTGGGAGTTTACGCCGTTCGACAAAACCCTGTCCTCTATCACAACCTGATGGCCGCGCTGGAAGGTGGAAATATGGAACCCTTCGATCCCGACCGCCCCTACCTTCTTATTTTCAGCCTGGGAGACGGGAGGGGAATATTCTGGAAAAAAAACTGGGTGTGGAACGGAAGGCTTTCCTTTTACCTGAAGGATTACATTGACAGAAAATTCATGAGGCGCTTCCAGGTCTCGGGTGAACGTATGCAGCAGGGGACCAGTTAATAATCATTCTGCACGAGACTGTGACCCAGTTTTATGCGAATAATCAGTAAAACATGAGGTCAACATTTGGACGCCGGTCGATGTCAGGGAGGGTAATGATGGGATTTCTTGATTATTTCAAGCCGGTATCCACATGGACACCGGATAAAGTGCGCAAGTTGATGAAGGAAAGGCGAGCCGAGGATTATAACCTGGTGGATGTCCGCCAGCCGGCGGAATACGAGAAAGGACATCTGCCCGGCGCCCGGCTGATCCCTCTGGGGGAATTACCATCGCGCCTGCATGAGCTTGATCCCGACAAGCCCACCATTGCCTATTGAGGTATAGGAGTCCGCAGCCGGGCGGCTGTTGCAATGGTATCAAGCGCAGGGATCAAAGATGCACACAGCATGGAGGGCGGCATCAAAGCCTGGAGTGGGGATGTGGCCACGGGAGCGCCCGAAGCGGGGATGTCGATTTTCTCTCAGGCCGACCGGGCCGAGGATCTTGTGGCCCTGGCCTGGGTCCTGGAAGAGGGATCCCGCAGGTTTTACGCCGGGGTTGCGGAAATGCTGGATGATACCCAGGGCACAAACATGTTCAATGACCTGGTGGCGGCCGAAGAACACCACAAGGAATCTTTGGTTCGGGTATACAAAGAGCTTGCTGGATCCGGGTCCGAGCCCGGGTTGCCCAATACCATCGCCTCGGATGAACTGGCCGGCGACCTGATGGAAGGAGGTATCCGCGTAGGCGAGGCGCTCGCCTGGGCAAAAGGAAAGGGAGCCGTCGAACTTCTTGATCTCTCCATGTCCCTCGAAATAAACGCTTACGATCTCTACGTCAAAATGGCCCGCAGGATGGAGAACGAGGATGTAGGCAAGGTCCTCAAAAACATAGCCGAAGAAGAGCGCAAACACCTGGAGCGGTTGGGTGATCTGCTGGAAAAACGGATTTGACAAATGCTTTCCATCGTTTCTTGCATTCGCTTGTTTTTAAAATACTGATGGAATTTGGGCCGGCTCCCGGCTCATGGAACGGGCGGGGATAAACCCCGCCCTTATTTCTTCCGATGGCTTTTTGTTTCGGTAGCGGAGCTTTTCAACTCCTGTCCTGTGATAGGAAACTATACAAATGGTGGCTTTTTATCACCATAACTCCGGATCCAGGTGACGCACGGCTCCTGTTTCATTAAACATCACCAATCTCCGAAAACCCTCGGCCATTTCAATGCCTGTCCTGGCTCCCATGGCCCGGCAGAACAGCTCAAGGCGCTGTATCCATCGCTGTGGCTGCTGGCTCCTGTGGGCGAGCAGGGCCTGTATCTTATCTTCCCAGACTGACGTGATATCCACAAACGTATCCAGCTCCAGCGGCCCCCTCAATCCCAGGCCTCTGTAACTGTTGCAGGCGAAAATCGACGGGATCACCTCGGGGCGCCGTGGGCTGTCATACCAGTGAATAAGCGCCCGTCGTGCAATGAGAAAGCTGGCCTCGTGATCCGGATGGGTGTCGTCGGGGTTGTGAACGATGATCACACGGGGTGAAAGACCGGCCATGAGCTCGACCAGCGCATCGGCCGCCTCGCCTGTATCCCGGAGGTTTTTGTCCCGGTAACCGAACAGGTCTATACCGCATCCCAGGCGCTTCGCCCCTTCCTGTGCTTCCTTCCCCCTCGTTTCATCAGGCCCATAGGTGAGGACCGCCACATGCCCCTCGCCCCCGTTTCGGAGCGCCTTTCGGATGGTACCGCCGGCCCAGACCTCGGCATCATCGGGGTGGGCCATCACGGCCAGTATGCGTAAAGATTTCATTCGTTCAGCCTCCATGAGCGGGTAAGGATAAACCCCCTACCTGCCATTCTCGGAAATAAGGGCAAGTTTTTCCTCATCTATTTAAGGATGATGAAATCGTTTTTCGAAAGGAACCTGGCCGAGGAAATTCGCATAGGGATCATTATCCTCCCAACAACCTCAGAAAATCCGCCTCCGAGAGAATAGCGACCCCAAGGTCCCTGGCTTTGAGGTATTTTGATCCAGGATCAACCCCTGCCACCACAAAATCGGTCTTTGCGCTTACCGATGATGACACCTTGCCTCCCACCGATTCAACGCGGGTCCTCGCCTCATCGCGCGAGAACGCATCCAGCGTGCCCGTGAAAACCACGGTCTTTCCGGCCAGAGGATGCTCCATCGCCGCTCGCGCTTCCTCGGCCGAGGGCTTTACGCCCGCGTCCAGGAGCCTCTGAATTACGCGGCGGTTGCTCTCCTGCCGGAAAAACGTGTGAACGCTGTGCGCCACCTGCGGTCCCACCTCGTTAATTCCTTCCAACTCCTCCTCACTGGCCTCCATAAGTCTATGTATGCTGCCGTAATCTGAGGCAAGAACGTGAGCCAGATGCTCTCCCACGTACCGGATCCCCAGAGCGTATATCAAACGGGCCAGTGTTGTCTGCTTGCTCCCTTCAATGGCGTTTACGATATTTTGCCCGGACTTTTCCGCAAGTCGCTCCAGGCCCGCCAGTTGCTCGAGCCTCAGGTGGTAAAGATCTGAAACATCCCTCACCAGGCCTTTATCCACCAGTTGGTTTACGATTTTATCTCCGAGGCCGTCCATATCCATGGCGCGCTTGGAACAGAAATGCTTGATGGTCTCCTTGAGCTGGGCCGGGCAGTTCTTGTTGGCGCACCGGTGCACAGCCTCCCCGGGTGGACGATCAACCTTGAAACCGCACACAGGGCAGCTTTCGGGCATGATGAATCGGCGCTCTTGCCCTGTGCGTTTTAGATCGATCACCTGCACTATTTCGGGGATTACGTCGCCTGCACGCTGTATCAGAACCGTGTCACCTATGCGTATGTCTTTTCGCTCGATTTCGTCCAGATTGTGCAGCGTGGCCCGGGTCACCTCCACTCCGCCCACCATGACCGGCTCCATGACGGCCACCGGTGTCAGCGCCCCCGTGCGACCCACCTGGACGCGAATGTCCAGAATGCGGGTTGTCTCCTGGTGGGCCGGAAATTTATAGGCCAATGCCCACCGAGGACTGCGAGACTTCTCCCCCAACCGGGATTGGAGCTCCAGGTCGTTGACCTTGATCACCACACCATCGATCTCATAGGGAAAGCGATGTCTTTCTTCCATCAACTCATCGTAGAACTCAATGGCATGCTGTATGCTTGCACACCGACGGATGCGGGGGTTGACAGGAAGCCCCCACAAGGGGAGCGTCTCCAGTATCTCCCACTGAGTTGAGAACCGGAACCCTTCCACCACCCCGACGCCATAGAAATAGATTTCCAACGGCCTTCCGGCGGTAACGGAGGAGTCCAATTGGCGTATGGAGCCCGCCGCGGCGTTCCTGGGGTTGGCAAAAAGGGGCTCACCATCCCGCTCCCGCTGGCGGTTCAGTTCGGCGAATGCCTCGCGCCGCATGAATACCTCTCCGCGCACATCAAGACGACGAGGCACCGGTACCCCGTGGCGTTGTATCAACCGGGTGGGAATACTGCGGATGGTCATAAGGTTGAGCGTCACATCCTCTCCAGAAACCCCATCGCCCCTGGTTGACCCCACCGTCATGTTCCCATCCATATATACAATCTCCACTGCCAGCCCGTCCATTTTGGGCTCCGCCACGTATTCCACCGCCTCCTTACGGCGCAAAAAGCGACGCACACGGTCGTCGAACTCCACCACTTCACCCCGGTCCATGGCGTTGGAGAGGCTCAGCATGGGGATGGCATGTGTTACGGTCTGAAATCTTTCCAGCGGGGGATGGCCCACCCGTTGGGTGGGGGAGAGCGGGGATTGCCATTGAGGAAACCTCTTTTCCAGGTCCTCCAACTCCCGCATCAATCGGTCGTACCGGGCGTCGGAGATCTCGGGGTCGTCCAACACGTAGTAGCGATAATTGTGATGGGTAATTTCCTCCCGGAGAGCTTCGATCCTTTCCCGTGCTTCTTCCGACTTCATGGGTGTCCCCTCGCTATGGGATATGAAAAGCATTGCACAATCAGCAATTTATTAAACTCAACAATGATAATTGGTAAATTTGCATTTTGCAATGAAAAATCGGCGGATGGATTCTTATCCCAACTATTTGATATAATAACATATGGTGTAAAATGACAAAAGAATTCTTCTTGACATACATCTTCAATACCTTATCATCATCACCGTAAAGAGATGGGTTTCGAAGATTTCAGGGAATTGTATAAGAACAAGGAGGACTGGCTCATGCAAAGATGGAAAGCGCTGGTAACGTGCGGTGTACCGGTTAGTGCCATAGAGATGATACGCGCCCGCTGCGATCTGGTTGCCGACCCCGTGGAAGAATGCCTTCCCCATGAGAGTTTGTTGGGCCACGTGTGGAAGGCTGAGGGAATATTAACCTGTCACTCCGACCGCATCGACCGGCAGGTCATGGACACGGCGCCACGCCTGAGGGTTGTGGCCAATTATGCTGTGGGCTATGACAACATCGACGTGCCCGCAGCCACGGCCAGAGGCATACTGGTATGCAATACGCCGGGGGTCCTTACGGAGACAACTGCCGATCTCACCTGGGCACTCATCATGGCTGTTGCGCGCCGTGTAGTGGAATCGGATCGATTTATCCGTGAAAAGGACCGGGATAAGTGGCCTTTTAATTGTTTCCTGGGAACCGACGTGTATGGCAAGACCCTGGGGATCGTCGGCATGGGGCGCATCGGGTCATCTGTGGCACGACGAGCCCAGGGATTCGGCATGAGGATCATCTATTACAACAGGAAACGCGTCGAACCTTCTTTGGAGCGGGAATTGAAGGCCGCGTACGTAAATTTCGAAACACTCTTGCGAGAGGCTGACTTTGTCACCCTTCATGTGCCGAGTTCACCCGATACGCGGCACCTTATCGGCTCGCCCCAATTGTCAATGATGAAGCCGACCTCTTTTCTCATAAATGCATCCAGGGGCATGGTGGTGGATGAAGCGGCTTTGCTCAGCGCCCTTCGGGATGGTGCCATTGCGGGGGCGGCCCTGGATGTATATGAGAATGAACCTCACCTGACACCGGGGCTTGGGGAGCTGCCAAACGTGGTCTTGACCCCCCACATCGGAAGCGCCACTCGAGAGACCAGAGAAAAGATGGCTCTCATGGCTGCGGAAAACCTTTTGGCGGCGCTGGAAGGAAAACGGCCGCCCAATCTGGTGAATCCTGATGCTTTTCGCGGTTAGAAGTGCCGGGATGCAACGTGCACAAGCCCTTCGGAATGAGGCTACACGCATTAAAGCGCCCTGGAAAGCCGTTTTCCATTAATCAGGGGTTCAAGGAGAATCATTCATGGGAAAAGACGATCTGACGAACATTGAAGAGCAAATTTCAAAACTTTTAAAAAAGACAAAACAGGACTACCTCACGGTTGCACAAGTTAGACAGGGGCTCCCCGCTGATTCATTGAAGCATTGCGGTCTTACGAGAAAATCGTCTTCGACAGCCGTGCTTAAAAGACTTAAGCCTCATTTCGGTAGTAGATTACAAGATTATAAGGGAAGGTCCACTTATATCGGCTTCAAAATGCCCCTGGAAGAAATCATTTTTAATAAAATCAAACAAAATCCCGGTTTGTCCTCAAAACAGGCGGGAAAGAATATTCCCATGATTAAAAAGACTTACATTTCTCTCCTTAATGAGCTGTTGAAATCAGGTTCCGTTATCTGCACCTTCAATGAATATCATACCCCATCACTGAGAATAACCGATAAAGTCCCGCTACCGACAGCACCGAAAGTTGGGCCTGCCGCAGACCGCGCTGCATTCAAAAAAGCCTATGATAACGTTGGCAAGGGGCGGAGTTTTGTTCGCATTCATCGAATACGGGAATTTTTACAATGGCCCAGGGATCGATTTGATGGTGTTTTGACCGATTTGATGGCGGATTATACCATTGAACTCCATACTGGAGATCCTTCTATAATGACTGAAAAAGAAATTCAAGATTCTTTTATGGGCGAAAACGGCATTCTTTACCTTACTATGACCTGGTGGGGGCATGAATGATGAAAGCTCATGAAAAGCTTGATATCTTAAAGGAGAAAAATCCCTTTGCTTCTAACAGTGCTGGCGACCCATGGGCGGGAAAATATCTGGATGTGACCTCAATCAATAAACATGCTTTCGAGGGACTCTGCCGGCTTATTGGTCAAAAAACACGAGATCCTGCTGACCGCTTTGCTGGACTGGTTCTCGGAGAAGCGGGCAGTGGCAAGACACACCTCATCGGCAGAATACTGGATTACGGCAAGCACGGTAAATCTCCCTTTTCTTTCGCGTATATTCAGCCTATTGAAGACCCTGAACAGACCTATCGCTATCTCCTGCGCGAAGTGATGGTTAATCTCTGCCGCCCCATAGAAAAGGCTTTTGACGCCACTCAGCTTGATGTAATGTTAGGTAAAATCTTCAGAGAGTTAATCGAAAAAATATATAATTCTACCAGGGATGAAAAATTTACAAACATCCTCGGTAAACTTCGAGAATATCCAACATATATTTTCAGGGCAAGAATTCATCCTGACGCATTTGATCTTATGCAAACAAAATCCACCGAACTGATAATGAAACAATTCCCCGAGATCGACAAAGAGTTTCTGAAGGTTTTATTTCAATATCGCATCAGGGAGAAAAGGTTTGCCGCTGTGAGCTGGCTGAAAGGTGTTGTTCTTGATGAAGAGGACACCGCATTGCTCCAGGTGCGTGATCGCCTGCATGATTCCGCGGCTGCCCTGGAGCAACGATCCCACGATATACTGATCTCCCTGGGCCTTTTGCTGGCACGTTACGGCCAACCACTCATTGTCTGTTTCGATCAATTGGAGAATTTAGTAACGGACGAGCAGGTAAAAGCATTAGGAAAAATGGTTGAATTTTTGGTGAATGAAGCAAAAGCAATGCTCCCCCTTGCTTTCTTCAGAGGACAACAATGGGAAGAGACGTTTAAAAAGAAATTAAACGTGCACGTAATACAAAGGCTCGAAGGAAACATGTTTCAGCTTAAAGGATGTACTAAGGAGCAAGTTCTGGAGATCATTCGGAGCCGCCTGGAATTCGTCTTTGGAGAAAATCAGGCTGACGATTTATTCCCATTTGATAAAGACGATTTAATTAAGACTTTTAAAACCAGTTTTAACAGTCCAAGGATGGTTATCACGCTGGCCAACGGACGATTGAGTCAAATACTTGATGAGAGCCCGGCTGCAGTCTCCCCCATTGAAAAAATAAAAGATGAGTTTGAAAGTAAATATGAGATAATCCTGACCGATCTTGACCGCTATCAACCCGATCGCGCCAGATTGCGAGGCGCTCTGGAGCTTTATCTCACCAACAATCCATTCAGAAGCGGATATGAAATCGAATCGTTAAGACGTCCTGGGGGCAAGGAAAAATATGTTGATTTCGAATGTAAGATCAAGTTCTCAGGTTCTCCGCCCGTTCCCGCTGTCTTTATTATAGATATTGAACGACACCATTCGTCCGTGAGTGCCGCTCTTAAAAGAGGCATAGTCTTTCTGGAAAGCCATGCTTCCGGAAGAGCTTATTATATCAGGGATAAACGCTGCCCCTTCCCGTCCCCTCCCAGGTGGCAGGCTACAAACAAAATACTTCATGATTTCAAAAAACGTGGAGGTCATGTTATCTTTCTTGACCATGAGCAAGTCGCAACATGGTATGCCCTTGAATTACTCAAATACGCTGTTAATTCATACGATGTAACGATCATCGACGCCAATAATCGTATAAGGCCCGTTTCTATCGATGAGCTGGCCGGCTTTCTTCGGGATGGCCTTCACGGGGGCCGGTATCCAGGATTTCAAATTCTTGATGAGGCCATGGCAACGCCTTCCGGAACAGGACAGAGAAGCTTCCGGCACAGTCGCCCTTCAGTGGATGATAACCGTGTTGTCCAAAAGGCGGTGGAGATTCTTCGCCCGGTGCCCATGATGATGGTAACTTCTCAAAAGCTTGTCGAATCGTTGATTCAATCCGGAATTTCCATAGACCTGGAAAGGATGCTTACGGTCATTGGCAATTTTAGGGATCGTTTTGAGGTCATACCGTCCAAAGACGGGGTCTTAATCATGTTAAAGAAGAGTTGGGTTCATGCACAAAGCTAATGTTTCCCAGATTCATTTGCTTCAGCGCTGTCCGAGATTGCTCGCCTATCAATTGCGCGGCCGCAGAAACGCCTGGAAAATAGGACTTGCCGGGACGGGCGTTCTGCCCGGGACGTTATTTCATGATCAAATCGCCGCTCCCTTTCATAAGATGATGGCCTCCGGCTCCAGTCCCGCCGTCCGTCAACGTCTCAAGGCGCTTTTAATCGGCCCCGGAGAAAACCTGGAAATGGGTCTGCTGGCTCTGCTGGAGGAACACTTCTTTTTACCCGTCGTAAAGCGGCAGAGCAAAAAATTAAGCGCAGACCAGGTGATGCAACTGGGTCGTGCTCTTGAGCTGTGGAATCGGCACCTTGCTCAATTTCTACGCAAGGCTTTACTGGAGCAAAGGGGTGACATCGATACTTTGCCGGCAAAAACATTTCACAACCCTGAAGAATTAATCAAGAGCGTGTACGATCTGGGAGACGGTGAGACGTTTCGTGTCATTGGCAAGTACGACGCGCTGCTGTTTGATGCGGCATCGGGTGAGGCGGTTGTTATGGAATTCAAAGGGCGTAAGGCGGGTTATGCGGAGGAGGATTTTTTGCAGATTGTGCTTTACTGCTGGTTGATCAAAACAAAAACCGGCATTACCCCGCGCGGGGTGATCTTTTACCTGGAGGAAGAAGAACCCGAAGTCCGCTATTCGTCGGAAGATATCACTTGTGCCATGCAAAATCTCCCTGACCTTTTTCGCCGGGTCATCGATGTCATGGAGGCTGTTTCCAAAAAACAAAAAAAATCGTTGCCGCCCGCTCCTGATTTGCAACTATGCGCTGTTTGTCCCTTTGATCCGCAATGCGATGGGGAGTGGGGCCCCCGCATCCAGGAAATCTCAACCACGCCCGATCATGAAACAAAAGAGGCGTTTAAAGAAGCAGAAAAAGGCATGGCTTCTCTTGTTAATGCCCTCCAAGCCCTGAGGTTGCCCGTTGAGCCCTCCGGGTATACAGCCGGGCCGAGATTTATTCGATTAAAGATAAAACCCCTGCTCGATCAAGGTGTTACCGTCAGGAAATTAATGAATCAGGCAGAAAACCTGCAGGTGGCGTTGAGGTTGCACGTTGCTCCATTAATTCAGCCTCAAGCAGGCTACGTCAGCGTTGATGTTCCGCGGAAGGTCAGGATTCCGTTGACATTGGGAGAAGTCTGGCGAAAAGGACAGCGAAACAGGCCCCACTCCAAGGTTGCGTTTCCCATTGGCATGTCAATTGACGGCTCGATTGTCTGGGCCGATCTGAGCGATCCGACAATGACGAGCATGCTGGTGGGAGGCACAGCAGGAAGCGGGAAAAGTGTTTTTCTCAGGTCTGCGGCCATTGGTCTGGCCCTTAACGCAAAACCTGAAGACGTCCGGATCACACTGATTGACTCCAAACGTATCACCTTTACTGATCTCACGTCGTTACCGCATCTGTCAGGCCCGGTGCTGATGGACAATGACCCCGCAATGGAAAAACTCTCTCAACTCGTCGATGAGATGGAGAAACGGTATCGATTGTTTGAAAAAATGAGAGCGCCCGATATCAGCGCCTATAATCAGCGTGCCGAAACCTTGAGCCGCCAGGTGGTCATGATCGATGAATACGCCGATCTTATCAGTGGCAAAACTACCAGGGAGAAACTGGAGTTATCCATCCAGCGTCTCGGACAAAAGGGACGGGCGGCGGGCATACATCTTATCCTCGCCACCCAGAGGCCTGATGCCAGGGTGGTGACACCTATCATCAAGGCAAACCTGCAGCTAAAAGTGGCGCTCAAAGTAACCACCGCAAGCAACAGCTCTATTATCTTAGACCAGACCGGGGCCGAATATCTTATCGGCCACGGCGACATGATTATTGGGGGCAGTGTTCCGATTCAAAGGCTCCAGGGCCCCTTGGTGACAAAGACAGAGATTGAGTTGGCCCTGCAAAAGGACACAGCTAACGGCAGTACTTGAGTTATTGTTTTGTGCGGCGGTGGATGTGCGCAAAGCTTGAGAGTGGTGCCCGTTCTTTTTCGGTGGGTAAGCTTCTCCGGTGTTTCAATATTGCAAATCTAGAAGAGTTTCTCCGGCGTGGCTTGATATCTATTCGATCTTTTCCCCCGGGGATGTGAGGGATTTTCTTTCGCTGTTCAATAAAACAGGAAATGGCGCTACTCCATCTCCCGCTTATCCTGGAATTTTTTCATCCTCTTGCCGCCATGGAGGGTCCACCAAGGCCAAAAACCCCAGATCCCCACTGCCGATATTCTCAATCCATTGAAGAGCGCCGGGGGGAATATAAACGGCGTGCCCGGGTTCCACGTTGTACTGCTGGTTCTCCACGTGCATTATCCCTCGGCCTTCCAGGATATAATAAACTTCAGAGGACTGGAGCAACCGATGGGGCCGAGAACATCCTCCCGGTGCCAGCCGGGCGTGGGCCAGGCTGAACCCCACGGGGATTTCCCCGGCCTCGGGCCGATGAGGATGAAGCAGTTCACGCAGCGCGGTTCCATCCCCCGCCTGGAGAACGGGACAATCCCGGAGATGACGAACCCACATTCTGGTTCCTTAATTGAAAAAAATTCTCCGCCATGATAACCGGATACGCATGATATAAACCGAATTAATAAATCCGGTCCATCCTGTTATCCTGCCAAAACTTCAAAATTGATTATAACTCCATGAGTTCCTGCGGGCAATGGAGAATTCGGTCAGGTTTTGCGCGTGCAAGGCGCTCGGCGTTGTGCCATCCCCACGTAACGGCGGCCACACAAATGTCCACGCTGCGGGCTTCCCGAATGTCACCCACCGTGTCGCAAATGTAAAAACTATCCACAGCCGGCACGTTGTGCGCCTCCAAGGCAAGATCGATTTTGTGCCCTTTCAGCCGTTCTGTATCGGCGCCGAGAATGGGATCGAAAATATCCGACATGCCGTGGCGTTCCAGGAGACTTTTAATCATGGATGAGTTGTTGGATGAGACAAGGGCCAGAGACTTATTGCGCGATAATGATTGAATGGCTTCGGGGATTCCTGGAAAAGGAACTATGCGGTTTATCCTCAGTGCTGACTGGATTCGATTGCTGAGTTCGGGGAAGGCCCGGAAGGGGATCCCCTGGCGGCTCATGGACTCGTATAAATTGCCGTCCAGCAAGGATAAAAATGCCTCTCGTTCGGCCAGATCCTCCCGGCCAAACGCCTTCATAGCGCGGCTCCAGGCTTCGAAATAAAACGCTAGGGAATCCACGATGACACCATCGAAATCGAAAATCAACAGTTTTGTCATATCGCTCTCGCTTCCGTACTCTTATTAAGCCCGGTTCTTGTTTTATCGCCTATATTACACGAAAAATCAAGGAAAATCCTGCCTTACACTTAAAAATTTTTCCTGAAGTCATCGAAGCCTTTGAAAGATTTGCCCTATCAGTCCGTATTCAGTTAATCTCCTTGCTCTGGATAGTCATCATCAGCGCCGTCAAGCAGTCACCTTTTCGATGGAAAGATGGGGGCGGAAGCCGGGAGTTATCACCAGGAAATCACTTTAATGCATAACAAAGCGTAGCAACGGCATAAAATTATCCGGAAGTGAAAAAGATATTTACATCACGTATCACGGATTCTTCGTATGATAAAGCTCAATACAAAAACCGGATATTTTATTTGTAAATGGAACCGGACATCTTGAAATGCTACCAACTCCTTGAACAAAAGCCCCTTGACAAAAGTGGAACGATAGTGTCATGCTTGCGCCCATGGTTACCCGCCGAAACGAGGGCCCTCGACAAGCGGGGGACAAGATTAAGAATCGCTCAAAACTCAGGCATATCCTTGAGCGGGAAAGAGACCGGGGCAAAACTATAGTCTTCACTAACGGTTGTTTTGATTTGCTCCACGTGGGTCATGTTCGGACACTCTCTTTTGCCCGCGGACAAGGAGACCTTCTGGTGGTGGGCATCAACAGCGACGATTCGGTGCGTTCCATCAAAGGCAAGGAGCGCCCCCTCGTGCCCCATACGCTACGTGCCGAGGTTCTGGCGGCCCTGGAAGTTGTGGACTATGTGGTCATATTCCAGGAGGCGGACCCGCACAGGCTCATTGCAGAGCTTCGTCCCCACATTCTGGTCAAAGGCGGAGACTGGGCTGAGGATCAGATCATCGGGCGCGATCTGGTCGAGGCTCAGGGTGGCCGTGTAATCCGCTTTGACCCTGTCCCCGGCGCGTCCACCACCCAAATTATTCGAACAATCCTGGATCGGTTCGGCGGACGATAGGACAACCGCGCACAACAGCTACGCTCAATTCAGATCTTCCAGAATCGTCGAGATCAATGCCGGGTCCAGGTGGTCCCCATAGGGAACCAGTGCCAGGCTCACCGGGCCCGCGGACAGCGCGGCGTGGGAGACCATTTCAAGTTCATGGGGAGGGATGGGTTCTCCGGTCTTCCATGCTATGGTTTGCAGCTTCATCAATATCTGGGCCGGACGGCTGACCAGGGCGGTGGAGGACCGAGCCATTTGGCTCACAATGGCCCGGACCTCTTGGGGAGACTTTCGGAGCTCCCTTTCCATTTGTCTATGATACGCCATGATGGCGTAATAATCAAACCCGATGGAGACCGCATCCGGCAAGCTCTGGCTCAACCAGCACAGCCCCTTTTCCGGAAAGGCGGCGGCCTCATACATCAAATTCATGGCCACGCGTAGATTGTGGTTCTCCCGCCGGGCGGCAAAGCCGATGTCCCCGGCCAGGCGCACAATCATGCGGGCTTTCCACAGTGCCCACGTCCAGAACTCCCTTGTATAGCCGGTAACCCTGTATCTGCCCTTCTCATCCACGCTGAATCCACTATACATCCTCATTGGATTCAAATCGCGGCCGGTGTCCTTGCGGTATGCCGCACGGGCCGCGTCGCTGAAATCTTCGTTATGACGCAGTATCAGGTCGTCTTGCAGCAGGATTCCATCGATGGGATACCTGGCCAGATCCCTGTAAAGAGCCAGAAGATGATTCCTCACCTCGGGATGGAAAATGGAAATCCCCGGGGCATCCTCTATTGCTCCGCGTTGAAAGTTATAGCGACGACACCGGTATTGAGGAATCTTCTCCAGATCAAAGCCCGCCTGACGTGTCGTCATCCATGCGAAGATCATCAGTCCCCGGCGGTGTGCTATATCCGCGACCCTTTTCAGTACATCGTCCACCAGAGGGGCGCGGTTGGTCTTGAAATATACACCCGCATCAGACTTTGGCCTGGCAAAGCCATATACGCGATCTCCAGGGTTCTGGAATACGCGGAAAATCAATGTGTTGACGCCAGCTCGGCGCAACAAATCAAATGTCCGATCAAGCTGGGCGTAATCCGTTTCGGGCATCCATGTCACCTGGACTGCTGCCAAGCGATAAACCCGCTGAAGGCCGAAAAGCGGCTCGCTCTTGATGGCAGAAGCACAGGAGGCCGAGAAGAGCCAGAGCAAAAGCACTATCATCAATCTGATTAACCGACGGCCTGGAATTGTCATGTTGGGAAGTTCTCCGATTATTTGTAATACGTTGCGCGCCTTTCAGTAACTTGATGCGCAGCTATAAGTGGAAAATGCTTTTCGGAGGCTGAACAGCGGTTTGCAAATCCCTCACCGCGCCGCGGGAAAGAGCGCATCCAGGGCCTGTGGGATGCTTTCCGCTTCCAGCAAGGTCATTGATTCCGAACCAGCCAGGAGGTGTGCTGTTTTGGCTGGAAGCAGGCAAGTGCTGAAGCCCATCTTTGCAGCCTCCCTGATGCGGAGATCTCCCTGGCCCGTTCCTCGAATTTCGCCCGATAGTCCCACTTCTCCGAACACAACAAGGCCCATATCCAGCGGGTGATCCAGCAAGCTGGAAACCATGGCCGCAACCACGCCCAGGTCCACCGCCGGCTCATCCACGCGCATGCCACCGGTCACATTGAGGTACAGGTCGTGGCCGGACATGGTATACCCCACCCGCTTTTCCAGAACAGCGGCCAGGAGGGAGACCCTGTTGGGATCAACGCCCATGCATGTCCTTCGCGGCATGCCGAAACTCGAAGGGCTGACGAGGGCTTGAAGTTCCACCAGAATGGGGCGTGTCCCTTCCATGCAGGGCACAACCACGGAACCCGAAGCTCTGGCCCCGCGGTGGGAAAGGAACAGCTCCGAAGGGTTGGTCACCTCTACTAAACCACTATCCTTCATCTCGAAAACAGCTATTTCGTTGGTGGAGCCGAAACGGTTTTTCACCGCCCGGAGGATGCGAAAAGGCTGGCCTCTTTCCCCCTCGAAATACAACACGGTATCTACCATGTGCTCCAGGGCCTTTGGCCCCGCAATAAAACCCTCCTTGGTCACGTGCCCCACCAAAAACACCGGTATTCCATGCCCTTTGGCCAGGGTCATGAACCGAGCGGCCGTATCCCTGATTTGTGAAAGGCTTCCCGGTGCGGCCTCAAGTGCCTCGGTATAAACCGACTGGATGGAATCCACGACCACCGCGTCAGGTTTGACCTGGGCCACTGCCCCCATGATTTTCTCCATGGAATTCTCAGCCAGCACGAAGACACGATCCGATCCCAACCCCAGCCGGTCTGCCCGCATCCTGATCTGCCGTGCTGACTCTTCGCCCGATGTGTACAGCACGGTTTTTCCGTCGCGTCCCAGCAGGTCCGACGCCTGGATGAGGAGAGTGGATTTTCCGATGCCCGGATCGCCCCCGATGAGAACCAGGGAGCCGAGAACAAGGCCGCCGCCCAGTACCCGGTCGAACTCGCTGATGCCCGTCAAGTAGCGGTCTGCATCGGCCCCTTCAACCGCTGTGAGCGGAACAGGTCCACTCCCCGTAATGTTGTGCGTATCGGGGGAAATTGTGGTCATCCGCTCCTCAACCAGGGAATTCCACTCCCCGCAATCGGGACAGCGACCCATCCATCGCGGCTGCTGAGTCCCGCATTGGTGGCACACAAACATACTTTTATCGCGAGCCATGGCAAGCAAGTTGATTTTTTATTGAGCAGTGGTTATATTAAAAAAAACAGTTCACTAAAAGATACAAGAAAGGAGTTTCCATGAGCGAAAAAGCTATTGCGGTGGCGGATTCTGATTTTGAAGAAAAGGTATTGAAATCGCCCCTGCCTATTTTGGTTGATTTTTGGGCCCCATGGTGCGGTCCTTGCCGCGTGGTAAGCCCCGTGGTAGAAGAACTGGCGAATGATTTCGATGGCCGCGTCAATGTGGCCAAGTGCAACGTGGATGAAAATCCCTCGATTCCTGCGAAATATGGAATCCGGGGAATTCCAACGCTGATCATTTTTAAAGATGGACAAGAAGTTGACCGGGAAGTGGGAGCCGTTCCCCGGGCCAAGATCGAACAGCTTATAAACAAAGCACTATAAACCTGTAACCACTATTGGCAGGAATTTTTACTTGGTGGTCAGGGGCGCCCTTTTAAATTGTACCGGCCGAAGGGGAAATGCCTGTTTTCAGTCATTCAAAACAGCTTCCCCTGGACATCCCCTTTATATGTTACACCGAGGTGGTCGTATGCTCTGCGCAAGGCGACTCGGCCCCTGGGAGTCCGCTGAACAAAGCCCTGCTGGAGTAAGAAGGGCTCGAATACCTCCTCAATGGTGTCCTTTTCTTCATTCAGGGCCGCTGAAATCGTCTCGACCCCCACGGGACCACCATCGAACTTCTCAATGATGGTTTGAAGGAGATGACGATCCAGAGGGAGAAGTCCGCAGGGATCGATACCCAAGCTGTCGAGGGCTTCGCGGGCATACCAGTCGGTGATCACACCGGAACCCTCTACCTGCACAAAATCCCGGACCCGATGCAGAAGGAGGATGGCGGAGCGCGGCTGACCTCGGGCACGCAATGCCACCTCCCGAAGTCCCTCTTTTTCCGCCGGAACTTTCAATAAGGCCGCCGCCCTCTCAAGGATCACCAACAGCTCCTCCTGGTTGTAAAACTCAAGCCGTATGGAAATACCGAACCTGCTGCGCAACGCTGAACTCAATAGCCCGCTGCGCGTGGTTGCGCCAACCAGTGTGAAGTGCTTCAGAGGCACATTCATCGTCCGGGCGGAAGGGCCCTGGCCAATAATGAGATCCAGGCGGAAATCCTCCATGGCCGGGTAAAGAGTCTCTTCCACAGCCCGGTTTAAGCGGTGTATCTCATCGATGAAAAGAACGCCGCGCTCTTCCATGTTGGTGAGGATGGCCGCCAAATCTCCGGCCCTTTCAATCATGGGCCCGCCCGTGCGTTTGAACCCAGCCTCCAGTTCGTTGGCGATGATGGCGGCCAGTGTGGTCTTGCCCAGACCAGGCGGCCCGTACAACAAAACGTGATCCATGGCCTCGCCCCTCACACGGGCTGCCTGAATGGAATACCTGAGGATCCGCTTGAGGCCTTCCTGGCCCACATACTCGTCCAGCCGCTTGGGACGGACATCTTCTTCAATCCGCCTGGTCTCCTCATCCTCCACTGCGGAAAATATTTCACGCTTTTTTAACGCGTCAGTTGAAGCCATTCCGCTCGATTCCTTAGCGCAAGCCTGATCACCTCCTCGAGAATCACAGGTCCTGCATTATTTGACCGAAGATTATCAAGAGCATTTTGAACCGCTTTTTCAGCATCTTTGCGATTATAGCCCAGGTTGGTCAGGGCTGACACGGCTTCTTTCCGGATTTCGCGCACCTCGGGCTCGACCCGATCCATGGCCCTGGTATCCGTCTCTATCCGCTGGGTGAGTATCTTATCCCTCAGTTCCACGACAAGTCTTTCCGCAATCCGCTTCCCCACGCCTGGAATGGCGACCAACCGGGCGATGTCATCTCCGGCAATGGCATCGGCCAGCTCTCCCGGGCGTATTCCCGAGAGAATGTTGCACGCCAGGCGCGGGCCGCATCCCGTAACACCCAGGAGTAAGCGAAACATCTCCCGCTCCGTCCAGGACGAAAAGCCGTACAGTTCCAGCGTACTGTCCCGCATATGGGTATAGATATGGAGAAAGACCTCGTCTCCGTCCCGTGGAAGCTGATAAAAGGTTCCCAGTGTGACGAACACCAGATACCCCAGCCCGTTGACATCGACAATGACCATGTCCGGATGCTTCTGAGAGAGGTTGCCTCTGATATGAGCTATCACTGGTGAGAGTCTCCTGAAAACCTTACTTTAATTAATTTTAATTTTTTCATTCTGAATGCATTTGTGAAATTGACCGGCGTGGGCATGACAGATGGCCGCCGCCAGAGCATCCGAGGCATCCAGTGAGAAAACCCTATCGAGCTGTAACAGGGCGCATACCATGTAGCGGAGCTGTTCCTTCTCGGCACTCCCGTATCCCGTCAGTGCCTTTTTAATCTCCATGGGAGAGTACTCGTACACCTCTATCTTATGCAGCGCCGCGGTGAGAAGCACCACGCCCCTGACGTGGCCCAGTTTTAGCGCGCTCTGAACATTGCGGGCGTAAAATGCTTCCTCCACGACCATGGCATTGGGCACGTGGGCCTGGATTAACCGGGAGAGGTTCTCTTGAACATCCACAAGCCGGTGAGGGAAGGTTCCCACCCCGGTTTTGATTGCACCATGATCCACATGGACAAGGCGGCCGTTGACATGCTCCACGATGCCATAGCCTGTCATCCGTGAACCCGGATCCACCCCCAGAATACGCATTAATTTACATTCCGTGTTACAGGTTGCATAGTACGGGTTATGAGTTACCGGTGGGTAAAACCCGCAACTCGCTAATTCGCAACTCCTACCTCACTCAGTCTCTCCATTTCCTCATCGGGGATATCGAAGTTGGCGTAAACCTTCTGGACATCGTCGTTGTCCTCAAGGGCTTCCATAAGCCTGACCATCTGCTCCGCATTCTTGCCTTCCAGTTTGATGGTGCTCACGGGGATCATTGATATCTCGGCCAGCTCCAGGGGGAGCCCGTGCGCTTGGATCGCGGCTTTCACCTGCTCAAAATCCTCCGGGGCAGTCAGAACTTCAAAGGTGGTCTCCTCGTCTCGAATGTCTTCGGCCCCTGCCTCCAGAGCTATCTCCATGAGATGATCCTCGCTGACTGTTTCCTTGTTCAGAACGATCAATCCTTTTTTGTTAAACATCCAGGAAACAGAGCCGGTTTCACCCAGGTTGCCGTTGTTTTTGGTAAAAACCCGCCGGATCTCGGATACCATACGGTTCTTGTTGTCCGTCATGGTTTCCACCAGAACGGCAGATCCTCCGGGGCCGTAACCCTCGTATGTCACCTCTTCGTAAGTTATTCCTCCCAGTTCGCCCGTGCCCTTTTTTATGGCCCGCTCGATGTTCTCCTTGGGCATATTCTCCGCCCGCGCCGCGGCTATGGCCGTTCGAAGGCGCGAATTTCCCGCTGGATCGCCGCCCCCCAAGCGGGCAGCTATTGAAATCTCTTTGATGAGTTTGGTGAAAATCTTGCCCCGCTTGGCATCCATAGCACCTTTTTTCCGTTTAATGGTGGACCACCTTGAATGTCCGGACATACCGCATCACCGCCTTTTTCTCAGTACTCCTGATCCAATGAACATTATCTTTTGTTGGACAATCATGAGGTATTGTATATCACATTGAGAATAATTTTCAAGCTTATTTGAAAATTTGCACCACTCTATGATATAAGACATTCATTTGAAATATACCATCGTCCAATTTTTAGGGATACGGAATAACATCATACCCCCCTTGTCTTTTTTTGTCTATGTGTTGGATGAGGAGTTCATCTAGAAACACCGGGGGCAAGTTTACAATATCCGGTGAGACAGT
>JAFDED010000139.1 GCA_019310535.1 Deltaproteobacteria bacterium | reverse complement strand
CCATGGGGGCTGATGTGTGGCTGGTAGGACCCATGCCTACCCCGGGGATAGCTTTCATCACTCACAGTATGCGTGCCGATGCGGGAGTGGTGATCTCCGCTTCTCACAATCCCTTTCAGGACAACGGCATCAAGTTTTTCGCTGGAAATGGGTTCAAGTTGCCGGATGAGACTGAAGCTGAGATCGAACGCATGGTTACTTCCAATCACATTGATTCCCTGAGACCCACGGCCAGCGCCATTGGCAAGGCGTTTCGCATAGACGACGCCATAGGCCGCTATGTTGTGTACCTTAAGAACACGTTCCCCAAGGAACTTGACCTTGAGGGCATCAAGCTGGTAGTGGATTGCGCCCACGGCGCCACTTACCGCTCTGCGCCCGCCGTTTTTGAGGAACTGGGGGCCGAGGTCGTTCCCTTGGGGGTAAAGCCCAACGGACAGAATATTAACCTGAACTGTGGATCGTTGCACCCGGAAGTTATATCCAGGACTGCAAGGAAGCACAGGGCCCACATGGGTGTGGCGCTCGATGGCGATGGGGACCGTGCCATATTTGCAGACGAGGAAGGAAACGTGGTGGACGGGGACCGCATCATGGCCATATGCGCCGCAGACTTGAAAGCCCGGGGGAAACTGGCCAAAAACACGCTGGTGGTGACCGTAATGAGTAACGTGGGTCTGAGCATTGCCATGCGTGAACGAGGAATTTCGGTGGTCAGGACAGCGGTCGGGGACAGATACGTGGTGGAGGAAATGGTGCGTACAGGGTGTAACCTGGGCGGAGAGCAGTCAGGACACTTGATCTTTTTAGACCATAGCACCACCGGAGACGGAACCCTGGCCGCGCTTCAGGTGCTGGCCATCATGCAGCGCTCAGGAAAGCCTCTGTCAGAGTTGGCCAGGATTTTTACGCCGCTGCCTCAGGTACTGCGTAATGTGAGTGTTACCCGGAAAGAGGATCTTCATCAGTTTCCATCAATAATCCAGGCGATTCATCACGCGGAAAGCAGGCTGGGAGATCGTGGACGAGTTTTAGTTCGGTTCTCCGGAACTGAACCGACGGCCAGAGTGATGGTTGAAGGAGAGGACGAGTCCGTCATTACTGCCATGGCCGATGAAATTTCCGGTGAAATTGGACAAGTCCTGGGATGAGGGGGAAATATGGCTCGACTCTCTGTCAATGTCGATCATGTAGCCACCCTGCGTCAGGCACGCATGGCGCTGGAGCCTGACCCTGTGGCTGCAGCAGTTCTGGCCGAACTGGGAGGTGCGCAGGGGATTACAGTTCACCTCCGTGAGGATCGCCGCCATATACAGGAGCGCGACCTTGAAATCCTCCGGCGGACGGTGAAAACCCGCCTGACCCTTGAAATGGCTGCTGTGGAGGAGATTATCGCCATCGCGCTGCGGATTCTGCCCGATATGGTCACGCTGGTGCCCGAAAAGCGACACGAGTTGACCACTGAGGGAGGGCTTGACGTGATGGCCCATGAAAATGAACTGAAAGGCGTGATAGAGCGCTTGCAGAAAGGCGGAATTCCTGTCAGCCTTTTTATTGATCCAGTGCCCCGGCAGATCGAGGCCGCCGCCCGCGTTGGCGTCGACGCTATCGAGATTCACACGGGCCTTTACAGCGATGCCGCCGGCGGGGAACAGAGAGATTCGGAGTTCCGCAAAGTGGCTGCCATGGCTTCACTGGGTGAACGGCTGGGTCTCGTTGTCCATGCCGGACACGGCCTGGATTACCGTAATGCAGCGCGTGTGGCGGCATTGCCCGAAATATCAGAAATCAGCATCGGTCATAGCATTATTGCCCGTGCGGTGCTTGTGGGTTTCGAACGGGCCGTGCGCGAGATGGCGGATATTTTCCACCGCTGCCAGACCGGTTGATGCTGTCAGAGAGATGATCCACGGCCAGGGGATTGACATAGTGGAAGTAAAGCGGGTTGAGACCATGCTGGAGCGCTGGCCTGATCGTTTTATCGGTCGTGTCTTCACAGCGGACGAGATCGCATACTGCGAGGGCATGGCCAATCGGGCCCAGCATTATGCCTGTCGATTGGCCGCCAAGGAGGCGTTCTTCAAGGCGCTGGGCGTTCCCAGGGCATCCGGCATCGCATGGAAGGATATAGGAGTAAATTCATCCCGAGGGCAACAGCCTTCTTTGATTCTCCGCGGAAAGGCCCGCGATTGGATGGAGAGGATGGGGGTGGGAGCCGTCCATTTGAGCCTCAGCCATACTCATGTGATGGGAAGCGCCCTGGTGATCCTGGAGAGGCTGCCATGATAGTGACCACGGCTGAAACCATGCGCGCCCTCGATCGGCGGGCCATCGAGGAGATGGGCATTCCCGGCATCGTACTTATGGAAAATGCCGGGAGGGGTTGTGCGGAGGCCATTCGCAGGTATTATGGGCCGTTCACACGCAAGCCGGTCGTCATCCTTGCGGGAAGAGGAAACAACGGCGGCGATGGTCTGGTGATCGCACGTTACTTTCACCAGTGGGGGCTTCCCTTCAAGGTATTTCTTCTGAGCGAGATCGAAAAGGTCAGAGGGGATGCGCGAACCAATCTGAACATCTGCCTCAACGCCGGGGTCCCGCTGGAAGCGGTTCCTGACTGGGAGGCGTTTTGCGCACGGATGGCGGATGTAACCACGGCACATACGCTGGTGGACGCCATGCTGGGAACCGGCCTGACGTTGGAAGTGAAAGGATTTTTACGCCGGGTGATCGAATTCCTGAACCAGTGTTCCATCCCTGTGGTAGCGGTGGACATACCGTCCGGTGTGGATGCCTCCACCGGTCGAATACTGGGCGCGGCGGTGCGCGCGGATATGACGCTGACCATGGCGCTGCCCAAGGTGGGACTTCTTATCCATCCGGGCGCCGACCTGGCAGGCCGTGTTGAAGTGGTGGATATCGGATTCCCACCGATACTGACAAAGGAAGAAACACCCTCTCTCCGTTTGCTCGAGAGTGAGGAGTTGGGGGGGGTGATTCGCCCCAGGCCGGCAGGTTCTCATAAAGGAGATTACGGCCATCTGGCCGTGATCGCCGGGTCGCCGGGGAAGACGGGCGCGGCCGCATTAGCGTGCATGGGTGCCCTGCGCATGGGCACAGGGCTGGTAACCCTGGGTATACCACAAAGCCTGAATGCCATCATGGAGGTCAAGCTCACCGAGGCGATGACCGAGCCACTTCCCGAAACGGAGCAGGCCACCTTATCTACGGCTTCCCTGGAGGCTGTTCTCCGTTTTCTGGAAGGGAAGGGTGCCCTGGCAGTGGGTCCGGGCCTGTCCCAGCATCCGGAGACAGCCGAAATGACACGAAAACTCATCCGGCAATGCCCAATTCCTTGTGTGGTGGACGCGGATGGAGTTAATGCCATGGCAGGGCGGCTGGAGACGTTTGCGGAACGGTCAGGCGCCCCTCTGGCATTAACTCCCCATCCCGGAGAGATGGCACGGTTGCTGGGGTGTTCAACCGCTGAAGTGCAGCAGGATCGGTTGGCGACCGCACGGCGATTTGCCGATGAATACGGGGTATACCTGGTTCTCAAGGGAGCAAGGACGCTGGTTGCCCGGCCCGACGGCTCCGTGAGCATCAACCCGACGGGCAACCCGGGCAGGGCCTCAGGCGGAATGGGCGATGTGTTGACTGGTATGATAGGGGGGCTTCTGGCCCAGGGCATACCAATGGGGGATGCCCTGGATCTTGGAGTATACCTCCATGGGCTGGCGGGGGATCGCGTGGCTGAGGAGAAAGGAACCGTAGGAATGACAGCGGGAGACCTTCTTTGCCATATCCCCGGGATTATCCGGGAGTTGCGGGCGGATGAAGACATGGGGGGCCGATTTCGTGGAAAGATCCCGGATAACGGTCAGCACCCGAAGCCCTGAGGAGACCCTGCGGCTGGCCGTGAAACTGGGCAAACGCTGCGGACCGGGCGACGTGATCTCCCTGACGGGAGAACTGGGCAGTGGCAAAACCCTGTTCGCAAAAGGTCTGGCGCGGGGGCTGGATGTGCCCAAGGATGAACCGGTGGTGAGTCCTTCCTTTACTCTGCTTAACGAGTATGCGGGCAGGTGTCCCGTATACCATTTTGATTTTTACCGCCTGGATGGTGTCCAGGATTTGGAAAACCTGGGTATTGACGAATACATCAGTGGAGAAGGGGTTGTAATGGTGGAGTGGGCAGAGAGGATACCGGAAGCCCTGGGCACTGAGCGGCTGGAAATCCACCTGGAATATGCCGGCGAGAACGAAAGGACCATCATCATCTCCGGCATTGGAAGGAGATACACAGAGCTGGTTGGGATGATGAGGCAGGAAAGTGGATTCAATTTTTTGTAGTGTAATATCCCCGGACTGTATGACGGAGGTGTCCCTCAAATATGGCATTGATCGTGCAGAAATATGGCGGAACATCGGTAGCTGAAGTAGAGCGGATCCGCAATGTGGCGCGAAAAGTCGGCGCCATGAGAGATAAGGGAAATGACATGGTGATCGTCTTATCCGCCATGTCAGGAGAGACGGATCGATTGTTGCGTCTGGCTCATCAGATTGCCCCCAACCCCAGCGAGCGGGAGATGGACGTGATGATGGCTACGGGCGAACAGGTTTCGGTCGCCCTTCTCGCCATTGCACTTCAGTCCATGGGCTATCGTGCCTGTTCATATTTAGGTCATCAAGTGAAGATCCTCACTGACAGGTCCTTCACAAAAGCGCGCATCAAGGAGATCGACAGAGAAAAGATCCTGCAGGACCTGAAAAAGGGATACGTGGTTATCGTGGCGGGATTCCAGGGTGTTGACAAGGAAAATAACATCACCACACTGGGCCGAGGAGGGTCGGACACCAGTGCAGTGGCCATTGCTGCCGCGCTTGAAGCGGATGTATGTGAAGTCTATACCGACGTGGACGGCATTTACACCACAGATCCGAACATTTGTTCCAATGCTCGCAAGCGGGAGAAAATCTCCTATGATGAAATGCTGGAAATGGCCAGCCTTGGTGCTAAGGTGTTACAGATCCGGTCGGTGGGGCTCGCCAAAAAGTTCAATGTCCCCCTTTGCGTCAAGTCAACGTTCATTGAAGGCACAGGCACCGTGGTTACACGGGAGGATATGATCATGGAGAAAGTATTGGTCGCGGGCATAACGTACGACACGAAAGAGGCGAAAATTACCATCAAATCAGTCCCGGATGTGCCGGGAGTGGCTGCCAGGATCTTTGAGCCCCTCTCTAATGCAAACATCGTAGTGGACATGATCATCCAGAATGCTTCAGTAGACGGCAAGGCTGATGTAACGTTCACCATCCCAAAGGCTGACTACCGAAAAGCCATGGAAATCGTCCGCAGGGTGGGGCGGGAGATGGATGCGCTTGATGTCCAGGGCGATGAAAATATCGCCAAGGTGTCCATCGTGGGAACCGGTATGCGGGATCATCCGGGGGTTGCCGCACAGATGTTTTCCACCCTGGGCAACGAAGGAATCAATATCATGATGATAAGCACGTCCGAGATCAAGATATCATGCGTCATCGAGGATAAATACACCGAGCTGGCCGTCCGCGTGCTTCACGATGTTTTCGGGCTGGCCGAGCCGTCCGCCCAGGGAAGCACTTGATGGATTTTTTACTAATTCAGGATAAACCCCGCCGCTATATCTTTTAAGCCGACGCCAATGCCTCGAATGCGATTGGAGCACCTTGTGGTAACACTGGCCATTATCCTGGTGGGATATGGACTCTGTGGGTTGCCCGAGGGTAATGTAAGACCGGGAGTGATTCAACGATCTCCGCGGGCATGGAATGGAGCGCCTCCGGGCAAAAAGGCCAGGTTGGTAAGGCTGGAAGGCGATCTGGAGCGCCCCGGAATTTATCTTTTGGAATCCGGCGAACCAATAGATGAAGTGCTCCGCGAGGCCGGGGTGCGCGGAACGATCACCCCCTCGCTGCCCGGGCGGATTACATCGGGAACGGCTCTTGTGCTGCGGACTCGGAATGGAGAGGCACGGGTCGTCAGTATCAAGAATATGCCGCCCTTGGAGAGGCTCATCCTGGGGCTGCCGCTGGACCTCAACACAATCGAGGCGGGAACTCTCTCCCATCTGCCGGGCATAGGCCCTTTTCTTGCCGGAAGGATCTTAGCGGAAAGGAATCGAAGAGGTAGATTTCGGAGCCTGTCGGAACTCGAATCGGTTCCCGGCATCGGACCCGTGATCCGAAAAAAAGCGGAGAGGTATCTGGAAGTGGTTCAACCTTTTTCTGTTAACCACATCCGTTAGAGGAAGCCCATCCGGGAATATTCGATCATCGCGGCTTACTTTTTCGATCTCACATACAGCCCGCTTCTGCCTCCCTCTTTTCTCTCCAACCGGATGTTGTCGATCACCATTGCACGGTCGACGGCCTTACACATGTCGTAGATGGTGAGGGCGGCCACGGCGACCGCGGTGAGGGCTTCCATCTCCACGCCTGTTCTTTCCCTGTTTTTCACAGTGGCTTCGATCTCAATCAGGGAAGATTCTTCATCCGGGAAAAAGTCCACCGAAACAAATGAGATGGGCAGGGGATGGCAGAGGGGGATAAGGTCCGAGGTCTTTTTAGCCGCCATAATACCCGCCACTCGCGCCACAGCCAGCACATCCCCTTTGGCGGTGTTCCGCTCGACGATCTGTTTCAATGTGTCCGGCCTCATGCCCACGGATCCGCGCGCTACCGCAACTCTGGGAGTTTTATCTTTATAACCCACATCGACCATCTTCGCGCGGCCTTTTTCATCCAAATGAGTCAAGGGAGAGACCATGATCGGCTCCTTATTTAATAAAATTCGAATTTCGAAATTGGAAATTGTCTTTTTATTAAGGGGCTGGTTTATGCGGGGAACCAGTGGGATGCCCTGTTGTGGCAAATATTTCCTCTTTGTATCGACGAGGGTCGTTATGTTCCCCGGGACCGGCCGCCCTTGGATCCCAATGATGGAGATACTCTTGCCATGTTGGAGGAGGAGCCTGAAGCGGGATAATATCGCCCAAGTTTAAAGTATGCGCTGGTTTACGGGGTTTTCGGATCAATCTCATGCCCGCCTGAGCCAGGGTACGCGCCCCTTTTTTTCGGTTGCACTGAATGCAGCAGGTTACGATGTTTTCCCAGCATTTTTGACCTCCCATCCATTGAGGGACTACATGATCAAGAGACAGGTCGTGCTCGGGATAACTACGGCCGCAATACTGGCACCGAAATCTGTCTCGAATAAAAATATTGATGCGGGAAAATTTAACAACCGGTCGCCGATGAAAGAAAAATCGTATAAGGCGGACAACGGAAGGAAGCCGCAATGTCAAGTGCACACTTCGGATCTCCCGGGCATATTCTTCGAGAACCTCCACCTTGCCCAAAACAAGCAAAGTAACGGCTTTTTGCCATGGTATGATCCTTAGAGGCTCATATGTCGCTTTAAGTAAAAGTACTTTCTCCATTTTGACGATCAATGTTCGATTTGAGCAAATTATACACTAAAAACAGAGTCTCTACAAATAAAAAATTTGGAAACGGAACGAACATGGTATCCCCCTGGTCAGGATAAAAGTTATGGGTAAGGAAGGATGGAAGGAAATACAGCAATGGGTGCAGAGGCAACAATAAGAGAGGATTTGCTC
>JAFDED010000062.1 GCA_019310535.1 Deltaproteobacteria bacterium | reverse complement strand
CGGCCTTCTGCTCTTCTCCAATGGAACGTGGTTTGCGCATAATTCCCTCCGGTTATTGTTATATACCAGAGGAAATTATATATTAGTTTATATTAGATTGCAACTTAGTATAAGAAGGAATGTCCTTGACTATCGGGATGGGAGAAAAAGTTTACCGGGGCCATCTCTGTCAGTTTTCAGCACCCCGGATTGAAATATTTACCCCAAATTTTGCAGTTAAAAGTCCTCTGCCTCTACGACCTTGATTTTTCAAGGTGATGCGGCCTTTGTCTTTTGCATGATTAGGAGGAATGAGGTTTTTCAGCGCATCTTTCTATCCTCCAGATTCATTTTAACGCCTTCAAAAATCACTGAAAATTTCCTATCCAATTTCAACGGCAATGCAGTTCAACCTATGGGAAATTAAGGATATCAGCTCCAAGAAGTAGCTGAGTTTCGCCCTTAATGTTCGATCTCGAACGGCAAGCCTGAGCACCTCATATCCGCTGCTTTTCCCAAGCTGGGCGGCTATGAGAAAATACTTTCCACGGATAGTCCGAAGCTGCTCCACAGGGCCCTTTTTATTGAGAATAGTTCTGTTGAGGTAATGAATCAGGTTGTGAAACACCAGCGCATTCATCACCATCACGGCTTCGGTGGCCCAGAAGCTCTCCATGTTGAAAGCGGCCAGTCCAAAGCCTTCTTTTAAGCTTTTGATGACGTTTTCGTCGTTGGCCCGAGGGCGATACTCCTTCCAGATTTCCTCAGGGGTAGAATCTTGATCGTTGGTTATCATCAGGCTTATGCGGTATTCCCCCCACTGGTCCAGGTTCTTGAAAAGAGTGGGCTGTTTGCCAGAGGCCTTGGGTCGCACCGCGATGGACTGCCTCACCACCACATAGCGCCTCTTTTGCTGCCATTTGTCATCAAGGTGTTCAAAGTAAAACTCCGCCACCTCAATGCCCCGCCCAATCGGCTTCCAACTCTTAATACGCCAGATCTCTCTCTGCAGGATGGCAAAGACGGGGGCAGCAATGATGTAAGAAAATCCATTTTAAAAAAATCAACCGCACTCTGTCCTGCACCGGCGTTGCCCGCCCTGTTCCAGAGATTTACCACGTAGCCGCAGCCCAAAAACGCCATCAGGGGATGATGGGAGGGGCGCCCGTGCTTCTTTGGATTGTATCCCCTCTTGGCCCCCTCTTGTTGGCCATATCGGGTGATCACGCAAGAGTCCAGATTGAGATTGTCCTCGGTTATCGACTCCCACTCAATAATTGTTCGCACAAACCGGCGGGCACGCTCACCCATCTGTTCAGCCAAAGCTTGCGTATTAATCTTGTTCCAGAAACGGGTAAGAGTGGAGGCCGCCCGGGGAATCCATGGCAGATCGAAGGCCGCTTTTAACACCTCCACTCCGCACTCCCACCATCCCAGATGATGAAAACGAACCCCCCCAGACAAAATGGTCAGAAACTGGGCAAGCACTTTCCCATAAATCCCCCTGCTGTTGTTTGAGCTCTCCCTAATGGGAATAGCGTTCTCCACCCAAGATCTGAACGCTATGACCTCAAGAAATTTTGCCACCAACGTGGCAATTCCGCCAAAAGGAGTGATGGATTTTTGGGTAAATTCAATTTTACGCTTCGGGCTGGAGTAGTCTTTTTTTGTTTCATTTTTTCGTGCTCCTTGTTGAAAGATTTTATTGATTCAAAACAAGGAGCATTTTTATATATTTATCCCCTTTGTTCAACAGTATTTTCACTCCCAAATGCAAGATCTGGGATTATGATGAAACAAGTTCGCGTATTATCGGTTTACGTGTTGCGAGTTGCGGGTTGGAATGCCATATTGCGCAAGAATGAATACGGTTTTGAAAATTTGGTATTCGAATGTTGAATTTGTTTCGAATTTCAGGTGTATTTGTTGCTGGTATTTATTTTGGCATGAGCATGTTTGGTAAGAACAAGCAGAACTGGGGCCAGTAGGTTACAATGGCGATCTCAATGAATCCCAGGATTACAAAGGGGAAAGCCCCGCGGGTGACCTCCGAAAGAGGCGCGCGGGCTACGCCTGAAAGTACGTACAGGTTCAATCCCACGGGCGGGGTGATGAGGGCCACCTCCATGTTGACGGTCATGATAATGCCGAAATGGACGGGATCGATTCCCAGGTGTATCAACACGGGCAGGATGATGGGAAGCGTGATCAACATGATGGAGACCACCTCAAGGAACATGCCGAGCACGAGCAGGAGGATGTTGACGAAGATGAGAAAATATATGGCGGACAGGTTCATCTCCCTGGCGAAATCCACCAGCCGCGCCGGTATTCCCGCCTCAGTGATCCAGTTGCCAAACACGATGGCGGTGGAAATGATGAACATGATCATCCCCGCGGACTTCATGGCCTCTCCCGTGACGGTGAGGACTTCCCGCAGCTTTACCTCGCGGTAGATGAACAGACTTATGATGATGGCAGCCACCGCGGCCAGGGATGCCGCCTCGGTTACGGTCACGATTCCTGAATAAATGCCGCCCAGCACGATGAACGGCATGGAGAGCGCGGGGATCGCCTTTACGGTGGCCTCCAGGGTCTCTTTTGCCGTGGCCCTATCGCCGCCGCGAAAACCTTTTTTCCGGGAGTACCAGTGAATCCACATGATATAGAGGGTCGCCTCCAGAATTCCCGGAAATACGCCGGCCAGAAAAAGCCGCGGGATCGACTCCTCTACGATGATTCCGTAAAGGATCAGGGCAATGCTGGGGGGAATCATGATCCCCATTGTTCCCGAGGCGGCCACCACTCCGGTGGCAAAGGAGCGGGGATAACCCCGCGCCATCATGGCCGGAATTACAATGACCCCCATGGCCAGAGCCGTGGCCACGCTGGAGCCGCAGATGGCCGCGAAGATCATGCACGAAATAACGGAAACGATGGCCAGACCGCCCCAGAAATGTCGGACGTAGCAGTTGGCCGCGTTGATGAGATACCTGGAGGTCCCCCCGCGGACCATAAACTGCGCCGCAATAACGAAAAAAGGGATAGCCATCAAGGGGAATGAATAGAGAGAGTTGTACATCACCTCAGGGATCATCAGGAGCGGCGTGGGAGAGAACATGGCGATCATGGCCAGAGCCGTGATCCCCAGGACAAAGGCAATGGGAAGTCCCGAACAAAGAAGCAAACCGAACACGGCGAAAAATGCTAAGATCATGAAGAATCTCTTCGTATTGGAAGATTTTCGCGATTAGTTTTGTTGCTTTTACGAGGGACGACTCATCTCGTGGGTCTCCAGTAAGTCCGAAGGGTCAAACAGGAAAAGAAGCCGATAAAGCCTTTTGATATATCGACCTAGAATCAACGCAGCCCCAACGGGAACAGAAAGATAGGCCCCCCACAAGGGATAGCGCATCGAGGTCAAGGATCGCTCGTCGGTGGCGTAAGCCACGTGCACGATCTGAAAGCCCCAGTAGCAGATCAGGCCGCAAAACCCCAGAGCCAGGAGGCTGGTGAAAACTTCCACCACTCGGCGGGCTTTTGGTGGGAAGCGCTCCACCACGAATGTGGCCCCCACGTGGCCTCGCTCCTCCGCCAGGGTGCTGGAGATGATGAAGACAGACCAGATGATAATGTACATGACGGTCTCCTCCACCCATTCGGGGGAATAGCTGAAACCGTACCGCATGATAACGCCGTAAAAAGTAAACATGGTGGCAAGAAAGG
Organism: Deltaproteobacteria bacterium; assembly: GCA_019310535.1. Taxonomy (GTDB): domain Bacteria; phylum Desulfobacterota; class JAFDED01; order JAFDED01; family JAFDED01; genus JAFDED01. The sequence continues at coordinate 23,004 of JAFDED010000062.1, read as the reverse complement.
CCAGCAAGCCGACGAGGAACTTCTCCATCCATGTCCATGCTCTCAAGAACTTTTCCACAGTACCTGCGCTCTCTTTCTTCTTCACGAATAATGGGCGGTACAGGGGAGAAGGTAACCTCCTCCCCCGCACAATATCGCCTTCAGCGCGAACTGGAGACACGGTTGTCTACATGCCCAACATCTTTTTTGCTATGTTAACCAACTCTGTGTTCATCCCGATTTTCTTTACGAAGGGCTCCTGGGCGGGCATGATGTGTTTGCGCCACTTGGCCAGTAGTTCGTCGCTGGGGCGGAAAATCTCAACGCCTTTTTTCTCTAGGATCAGCTCCGCCTCCGCCTGCATCTTCCGGGCCATTTCGCGCTGTTGATCGACCTGCTCATTCCAGGAATCCACCATGATCTTCTGGAGATCCTCGGGGAGGGTGCTCCAGAACTTCAGGCTCACCATGGGCAGATAGTGCAGCATGGACTCGCGGTACTTTACGGAGTATTTCATGCCAGCCTCATTCAGCTTGGCGCCTTCCGCGCTCTTGAAGGATGTGATGAGCCCGTCGACCGTTCCCTGCACCATGGCCATGGGCACATCGGCCCAGGAGATCATTATGGGGCTGGCGCCGAAGGCCTTGATGCGCTCTGCGTTGACCGAAGAACCGAAGTAGCGGATCTTCAGGCCCTTGAAGTCCTCCAGCTTGGCGACCTTTTTTTTAATAAAATGCATGTGGATGTAACCGAGCTCGTACCAGCGTCCCAGAACTTTGACTCGTATTTTCTTTCCCAGTGACTCAGCGACGGCCTTGCCCATCTCGCCGTCGACCAGCTTTTCCGTTACCTCGGCGGGCTGCCCGAAAAACATGGGCAGGGACGTGATGGATGCATTGGGGTCATAGCTTTCTAACTGCCATATGCCGGGCACGCCCATCTCAAGGGTCCCCAGGCTCAGCGCCTTGGGAACATGGGTGTCCTTATAAAGCTGGGCGCTATGATAAAGTTTGGGGGCCAGGCGGCCGTTGGATCGCTTCTTGATCATATCCATAAAAATCAACAGCCCCTGGTTCCGCGGGTGGTTCATGACCGTGTCCACGGAAATCTTGAACTCGTAAACCTTTTGCGCCAGCGCCGGCTGAATCGCCAGCACAACCAGCACTACTCCGGCCAAGCATACTTTCCATGCCCGTCTCATTGGTGCTCCTCCTTTCATTGGCTATACTAGTTTCCATCCGAAAACTATAAAAATTTATTTCCCACCTCCATGGTAAAATGATAGGATTGGGGCAATAAGATTATTTAAATCAATAGGTTATATCATAGCCCTATCCTTTGCCATATCCCATAAAGAAAAGCTGAAGTGGGCTTTCCGGATGGACACTATACTAGAAGAAAAATTGAGTGACTGAAAACGGTCACCCCCTTACAACCTGAGACATAGTGCCATTTGAAGCAACTTGTGTATAGAAAACGATCAAATGCGACCACAGTTGATTTTGAGTTGAAGCTGCGCAACGGCAAATAAGAAGGAGCTATACATGATCGTGAGTACAGAACTCGACTCACTTATCAGATCCGAAGGAGAAAATGACTGCTTGCAGGGGGAAATGCGCAGTTGAGGATCACGAAGCTTGGTGCACGATAGTCGGAGTAATTAATGGGCGCGTGAGTTACAGGTCCGGCATCCATTATCGAATCACAGATACAACAGATACAAAGGGAGTAAAACCGCCTAGCCGAAGACTTCAGTTCTAAGCTCTCTCTGAGTCTGTACTGTACATGACGATATCGACTGGTTTCTTTTTATAATAGACGGATGAACCTTGTCAAGCCAGAAATTATTGCTGTTACTCAGAAAATGTTTTATGCATCTCCACGGAACGTCCTTGTAACAAAGAGTTTACTTGTGTGCTCTATAGCATCAATTCAGAGTGCCTTGGGACGTCCGGGTCCGATTACGTGCGGGCTTTACGGCACCAAATAGAAACCCGACCTCTCATCATGGAGAAGACTGTCGTCAGATAGATTATAACATTTTCATGCTCCGCGGGTGCAGCCCCTGTAACAATTACTGAGAAAATAAATCAACTGGATATGTCGACGATCAAGCGCCGGGGGTCATGTCAGTTTTTAATTGACAATCCATGGGTTGCAATGTTACGGAATGGCATAAAAAGATTAATCGGTGCATACATAATCATCGGGCACAATAAAACACGAAAAAAGTGAGATTCTTGACAGGGTGACATTAAAAAAATCTGGATTATCCTGTTGTCCCGTCAAAAAAATCTTTTTTTTCTTAAAAAGTAATGGATTTTGGTTGCCGTCCGTCTCCGGCGTGGTTGACTCAGTCCGGCAAGCGCAGTGTCAATGGAAGGCATGGCGATATCGGTTGTCATACCTGCATACAAGGAAGAAAAAAACATCCAGCGGACTATAGCCCGGGTGCGGGATTACATCCAGAAGCGAGGGGGGGGCGAGGTTCTTGTGGTAGTGGACGGAAGCCCCGACCGTACCGAAGAGCTGTCGCGGAGGGCAGAGGCGCGTGTGATCAGCTATTTTCCCAACCGCGGCAAAGGATACGCTGTTCGGCGGGGTCTTGCGGAAGCCGTGGGTGAGGCAATCCTCTTTATGGATGCAGACAGTTCCACGGACATAGCGGAATTGGACCGGCTCCTTCCATACTTGGAGATCGGTTGCGATGTGGTGGTGGGCTCCCGATTTCTCGATCCTGAGACCATAAAGCGAAAGCAAACGCCCTGGCGGCGTCTTCTAGGGCGCGCGGGGCGATTATTGTGCATGACTCTGCTGCGTTTGCCCGTAGTTGATACACAATGTGGCTTCAAGTTGTTCACCCGTCGGGCCGCCAAGATACTGGTTCCAAGGATGACCATCGATCGATGGGGATTCGACATGGAACTGTTAACAATCGCCCGAATCCACGGTCTGCGCATCCAGGAGGTCCCCGTGCTCTGGTATGACAGCCAGCACTCCGCCGTGAATCCGCTTCGGGACGCCATCGCCACGTTGGTGGAATTGCTCACCATTTTCATCCATCGATTGCGGGGGCATTACCGTTAGCCCCGGCTCCGGTCTTCGGGCTTGAGGGGGCGGGTTTGAACCCAGTCCCCGCTAAACCATGCAATATCAGATTGAGGTGGAAAATTGTGAACCTCATTCATCGATATTCATTGGGGGCTGCTTTCCTGATCTTCCTGATGGCTTTGCAGGCGCTACTCAGCATGCGAGTCAAATCGCTCACCAATGATGAAGTCACCCACATTCCATCGGGATATTCTTACCTGCGTACCGGAGATTTCCGCTTGAACCCGGAGCATCCTCCACTGGCCAAAATGCTGGCCGCGTTTCCGCTGTTGTGGATCCAACCCCGGCCTATCCTCCCACTCCATGATCCGGGATGGACATCGCGGGACCAATGGCAATTTGCACGTGCATTCTTCGAGGCGAATCGCAACCGCTTGGAGGCTATCACCTTCTGGGCACGCATCCCCATGGTCCTGCTCGGAGTGGCACTGGGCTGTGTGGTCTACCGATGGGCTTCCCAGTTGTATGGCTCCCGTGCAGGCCTGCTTTCCTTGTTTTTCCTGGCCTTTGAGCCTAACATCCTGGCACACACCAGGCTTGTGACCACTGATATGGCCATAACCCTGCTCCTGTTTGTCTCTTTGTATCGCTTATGGGTCTACTGTGGCGATCCCCGACCTGTCAATCTTCTCTGGGCGGCTCTTGCGTTTGCCATGGCACAGGCATCCAAGTTCTCCGCGCTGATCCTTATAGTGTTATTCGGCACCATTATTTTTCAATCACACATGGCCACGAGGCTGAAGTCGGGGAGGGGAACAGTTGTTCGCCGCTGGGCGGCCGCGGGGGGGCATGCATCGCTTAAAACCCTTGTTGCCATGCTGTGTGTATTTGTGGTAAGTGGGGTTGTCCTGTTCGTCTCATACGGAGGCCGTTTGGAGGACGCGGCTTCGCAGTCGGCGTTCAGAGCTGACGCCGATCAATATATAGCGCGAACCCATAATCCACTGAAAAAAGCCGGCTATGAAGCGCTCAAATGGCTCCACGTGCCGTATCGATATTACCTTGAGGGATTCCGAAAGCTCATGCTCCATTTTCGACTGGGGCATCCAAGCTATGTGCTGGGGCGTTTGACCGACAGAGGGGTCTGGTATTATTTCCCACTGGCAATGCTCATCAAGGTCCCGATCCCCTTGCTGTTTTTCTTCGGGCTGGGGATGTGCGCAGCCATAAGCCAGTGGCGCTCTCGGGAGGCGTGGTTTTTCCTTTACCCCGTAGTGCTGATCTTCGGTGTTTCCGTCAGGTCCAATATTCAGATCGGTATCCGGCACCTGCTGCCCATATTTCCGTTCTTGATGGTAATGGCCGGTGCCGCCTCCGATCGGTGGCTCTTTGAACGTGCAAAGCGCCACCCGGATGGCCATTCCAGATACTGGAGCAGAAAGAGAGGATTGGGCCGGATTCACATTATGGGAGGGTTTCGGAGTGCCCTTGCACTGCTTCTGGCGGGCTGGCTGGTAATCTCTTCCTGGTGGATATCCCCCCACTACCTGTCATATTTCAACGAATTAATCGGCGGGCCAAAAAACGGGCACCTCTACCTGGTGGACTCTAACCTGGACTGGGGGCAGGATTTGAAGTTACTCAAGGCGTACATGGATCGAAACCACATACCGCGCATACGGTTATTTTACTTCGGCAGCATAGACCCGGACCTTTATGGGATCGACTATGAAACTCCCTCCTGGCTGTCGGGCGATCCTCCTCCGGGCATTTATGCGGTCAGCGCCAACTGGCTCTACACTGAAAAATTCATCGACAGCAGGTACGATTATTTCAGGCATCGGCGACCGCAGGATCGGGCGGGCTACTCCATACTGATCTACAATGTTCCATAAAAAAACCCCGGCACCTAAAAGGCTGTCGGGGGCGGGGCTCATGTTTCGCTCATATTCCCGAGAGATAGCCAAAAGCCAGAAGCACGCCATTTGGGGAAACGATCTCGATCCAGCCGTCTCCCAGGTTGGATACATCGGGGAAGAAGTACTCGACCGGGCGGATCACTTGGTAGTGAGCCGGCAGGCCTCCAACCGGAGAAGTTCCCACGAGGGTCCCATTGTTGTCGTAAGCATTGATGGTGATACCCCCTACCGCCGTGTCATTGGGGTTGAAAACGCTGATCCGTGTTATCCATCCCTCCAGAGACGTGAAATAGAACAGTGTCCACCGATTTGATGGGATGAATGGTGGTTGTGCCTGGGCGCATTTAACCGACTTAGCATCCAGGATTGTCTCGTTCCCGCGGAAGGTTGAGTTGCCGGCTTCCACGACCATCCAGCCCTCAGCATGGCCGGTTCTCTGGGTGAGGTCTTCGGCAAGAACCAGGATATGTCCCTGAGGAGGAATGGAAAGCCCGGGATCGGTGATTTGCTCGTTGATCCCCTCGCCCACGTAAGATCGGACTGTCAAGGTATCAGGAGAAGCCGCGGTGTCGCTGCAGAGGTTGGAAATGCTCAATGCTGTGTAAGTATCATCGTTTTGAATAAAATAGAAGTAGAGCGGGCTGCCCGCCGAGCACAGATCGCCTTCGATTCCACCCGTGCCCCCGGTGCCGCCCGTGCCTCCGGTGCCGCCCGTGCCCCCGGTGCCGCCCGGACAACTCGAATAACTGGAGTATGAAATACAGTCGGTTGAGCCGCTTCCACTCTCAAGCCCGACATCCAGCGATACCGTTTCCCCCTCGCCCACGACCACGTTGCTGATGCAGAGCGTCTGGTAGCCGCTGCCCGAGAAAGTTACCTGGTATGTTCCCTCGGGCACTGTAAGGGTATATGGCCCGCCGCCGTATGAAACGAACGGGTTAATTGAGGCTGAAGAGGTAGTGGTGGTATACGTATCGCTGTCCGATGTGGCGGTCACGGTGATGTTGCTCAATCCGTCGCCATCAGAACAGCTTATCACCCGGCCGTCTATGGTGCCGTAAGGCGTGGGCGCCCCGGACCCTGTATATAGCCCTTGAATATCGCTGTCAGTGAGTTGGACGGTGTAAAACTGGATCTCGTCCATCCAGGAATTCACGTGGAAGAGCTCTTCCTGGCCGTAGTGGGAGTTTCTCCCCACGAAGATCAGGCTCACGTTCTCGCTGAGCTGGACGTATCCGGGGGCGGTGACCTTGAGCTCCCCATCCACGTATATCTTTTTTCCGGCGGGGCCCCACGTGCATGCCACGTGATGCCAGTCGTTGTCATTGAATATGTGGGAGATGGGAGTCGTTGTGTTGGACCAGTTGGGTCCTTCGGAAGGATTGGTTCCGAAATTTAATTGTCCGGGAAAATTACCAGCGCCTCTGGGCGTAGCGCCTCCCCACCAGCTAAAGAAAAAGTTTATCCCTGTTCCCGCGGCGAAGATTTCATGGCGGAGGCTGTCGGTGTTGAAATCGGTCCTGGGCTTGATCCAGGCGGCAAAAGACCCCTGGTCGCGTATCCAGATGCCGGAGTTCACATACACGGCAGAGGCATCAACCTGCGGAAAACTCGGAAACTCTGCACCTATTCCCACACGGCCAGGTCCATATTGAATACCCGACTGAGACTGGGGATTAATCCTTCGTATCTCATCTGTCATGTTTCTTTCGCACCGGAGCCACAGAGTGGGGGTGGCCGCTAAAAGCTCGTTCGCCCCTGAGACCATCCAGATCAAGCTTGCAACAAGTAAAACCCCTCCGATTCGTATGCTTTTATGGTCACCCACACCATTTCTTGGTCGATTCATTTAAACCCCCGATATCAACGGTCAATTCACATGAAATACTATGATTTCTCGACATATTGCGTTTATTATAATATTTTGAAATCAAAAAAGTCAATGAAAATACATACTGAATACGCCGTCCGCATTCAATATTTCGCCCCTTTCCATACATTCTCGCTCTCGCTGCATTTCTCCTTGATGTTAATCCAGCAGAGCACGAATCAATCACCCGTCAACCGACAGGTAGATGCTTCTGTTAAACATTTTTACCATGCCACTCCAGGTGAGCTGATCATTTTCTCTCCCCTCATTCCGTATGTAACATACTGGTTGATATCCGGAAAAACCTTGTTCTGTGGAGATTGATTCATTCCCTGTCATGATGGGGTGTCCGGTGGTCACCTGGCTTCACCGATTATTCCGATGACATTCTTACCCTTCAGCAACTCCGGTAATATCACCATTCAGAGTATGGTCTTCCGGGAGGAGGCGCAACCGCATAATGGTTACCCATAAAATCAGTAGGCATAAAGCGTGCCAATCCGAATATTACTAACCTGTTGATTTTGTTTCTTAATATTTTGTGCATTGATGAGATCAACTGTCAGCGATCAGGTAATATGCCCTCAAGGGAATGCATGAGTATCTAACTAATTGAATATTAAAGTCTTATTTGTTTCGGGAACTTTGCAGTTTTCGGGAATTTTGTAAGAAATTTTTCAGGGGGAAACACTGAAAAAGAGTGGCGCGGGAGAACCTCAATCTGATGAACACGGAAAATAAAGCCATGGGGCACTCTTCAACGGAATTTGAAGTAAACAGAAAATTAATGAACTGTTTGCTGATTGAACCGGATAGTACTATTGAAAATCTTCTTTTGTGAGTGCGCCTGCGAGCAACGCCGTGGATGGGATTCGATATATATAGATGGAAAATCCTATATATTGGAGAGGTTGCTGTGCCCGAAGCCAAGCATAGCGATACTTATCCTCGTGGTGGAGCGCGAAGAGGCGGTTGACGCTTATGGCATAGATTCCGGGATGGGGCATCCGCGCCTGGATATCGCCCACGGGCAGGGTTTGAATACCATACAGATCCGGGGGCGATGTGCCGAAGCAGTCGTAATAAACCGGCCCCCATCCTTTTTGCCTGAGGTATTTCCCCAGAAGCCGAATGTCCTGCCCCCAGTCGATGTTGGAGTCCAGCAGGTACTTGGGACCCTGTGGCGGCCCTCCCACGGCCTCGCTGAAATAAGCAAGGAAATGGGGATAAACGGAAAGGGACGAGACGGCTGTCCATGCCACCAGCACAGCGGCCAGTACGGGCAAAAACCGTTTGGGTCCCGGGCGAAATGTCATCCACCGCGCGGCCCAGACGAAGAGAAAAGGATAGATCGGAAGAATATGACGGTGCCCGATGTTGATACGCCCGGGCAAAGAAAATATGAGCCAGATCCCCACTGGAACCAGGAGAAAAGCCTCATCGGTCCAGTGGCGACTTCTGCCGCGTCCGCGGAAAACAAAGGAAAGCAGACACAAGGCCAGTAACGCGGGCGGGGTCTTGATTAAAACGGTGAGGGGGAAGTAGCTCCACCAGCCCTCTTTAGAATATTGCCCCATGAGGTATGCCGGGTGCCCGGTGCGTGAGTGATTCGCCAGGTGGACAAATCCCTTGATGTACGTGCCGGCCGGGATGGGGACACTCCTCGCAACCCGGGAAATTACTCTTTTCCATCCGGGCTGCGTCGGGTCGGCAATGACCTCGTCAAGTCTCCGAATCACTTCCGGGTTGGAGGCCAGCGGTTTAAATTCAAACCCATAACTTGCCCACAGGACAGCCAGGGCAACAATAACTATAAGGGCGAAACAGGCCGTAAGTCGCAGTCCTTTTCCCCTGATGGCGCCCCCTCTGCAGATTCGCAAGGCGGGCAGTCCTGATGGGAAACGGAATTCCCTGGACGAGCCCCACCACAACCACATAAGGACGATCATCATGGGCAGCAGGAACAAGCCGGAGTATTTCGTGGCCAACGCGAGGCCAAGACTGCAGCCCGTCCAAGCCACTCCGGCGGGGGATGGTCGCTCGAGGAATCGCCATAGGCCATACATTGTGGACAACGAGAAAAGGCAGACGGGGACATCGGTGGTTACAAGTCTCGAATGCGCGATGATGTTGGGCTCCAGCACATAAAGTAATAATGCCAGGTGAGCGGCCTTTTCACCCCAGAGCCGCCTGGCCCACAACCAGACAAGTAACCCGGCGGCCATTGAAAGCACCATCACCGGCACCCTGCTCCTGAAAAGCACGGCGTCGATTTTTCCGCCATTGGCTTCGAAAAGGAACCATCGCCCGAATGCAAAGACATCGTTGGCCTGCCAGGAGGGATGATCAGTGGAGAAGCGCAGATCCATGAACAAGAGCGGAATGGCCGCAATTAGTTTTACCAGAGGGGGATGTTCGACGTTGAGCTTGAAGTTACCCGTCTTCCAGTAACTGTAGCCGGCCGGCAAGTGAGCGGTCTCATCGTATGTGATGGATTTTTCCCGAATGCTACTGACGCACAGGATCATAAGCACGGCCAGCAATAGTGAAGGAATGACAATCCTATTGAGGTGCAGAGGGCTCATCGATCGGAGATAATGGCTTTCGGCCGACCAGAATTATGTCTCTGGCAAGCCACGACGGAAAATAGCGGGCAAGCCGGGCATACAGCAAGTTCATGGGAGGCAATCGCAGTATACGAGGGATCAATCCTTTCACCCAAAGACAGGCGCTGCCGTCTCGCCCGATGACTTCCAGGCCTCTTGCGACCAGCATTCGGCGGGCCTCGTGAAGCGTGAAAAACCTGATGTGGGAAGGGTCGGTGGGGCCGTTTTGAATGGAGGGGAACCTCCCGAACAGTACCCACAGCCGGCATCTCCAGTGGCCCAAATTGGGCACCAGGAGAATGTATTTCCCGCCGGGGCGAAGGACGCGGATCGACTCGTCCAACGATCTTTCAGGAAAAAATCGGTGTTCGATGGCGGAATCGGAAACCACGGCGTCAAACCGGCCATCCGCAAAAGGAAGGGCATCAGTGTCCGGGTCTGCCCGCACCACGAAGAGACCTTTTGCACGGGCTCGCTCCGCGGCGACCATGGAAGTCTCCGTCATGACCACCCCGGCGCCTCCGGCCCGAAATGTCCGTTCGACATGCCGCGGCCTATCATCACTCCCGCGTGTACGGAACGCCCCGGCTTTAGCTGCTAATTGTTCGGCCAGCATGCCCGGCCCACCGTCCACCTGGAGCACGGTGTCGCCCGGACCGATCCAGCGCAGGATCAATTCCAGCCGATCATGATCCACGGAGTCATCCTTGGCCTGCCAGTACTGGTCATAAAAATCGCGCAAATTCATGGTGAATTGGGGGAAATCTTTTTACAAAAAGTTTTTCTCCAATAAATTAATAGGATTATCCTATTCGGTCGGCAAATAAAACTTTAATTGCTTGATTTTTATTAAATTCTTATTGCTTAACCATTGGACCGAAAGCTGTGATTCAATACCGGTCAAACTTTAATGGCATTCAGGAAATTAATCAATTTTTGGACTCGTTATCGGAATCTTATGTGGACGGTCGCCCGCTGCAATAATTTCAAAACCGTATCGGTTGGAGAAGCGGTTTCCGGTCCATCGGTCAAGCCTGCTCACCAGGTGTGTTTCGATCCATCGTCCCAGGGTCCATATGTGGAGCGCCCTGAAGAGCCACGGCAGAGGTCCTGTTGACCCCAGTCGCATGAGGGACTGCATGAAGCAGCGGCCGGCCACCCGGATGTTCCCCAGGCCGCATCGCGCAAATTGTTCCTTGATCTCCTCCGCCGTCCAGAGGCGTGAGGGCTTGTCCCTGTTTGAACCGCCAAGCCACCGTGCAAATCGGTGAGGAGTGCATCGGCGGTTGGGCATGGCGGCCACCACAGTCCCACCGGGCATAACCACCCTCGCCATCTCGTTGAAAAAACTTTCGGGCTCCTCCAGTTCCTCAGCCTGAAACGCGGCAACAGCGTCGAACGATCCATTCCGAAAGGGGAGCCGTCGTGCGGAGGCGACCAGGAACTGGACGTTAACAAGGCCCCGCATGCTTGCAATCTGTGCCGCAGTCCGGCAGATCTCCGGGCCGGTGCCGGGAAGAATTTGAGCAATGACCACCAGGCAGTCCGGTCGTTCAGCCGCCAATCCCAGCCCATATCTTCCATAATGTTCACAGTCAATGAAAAAACGCAATGCCTTGCCCGCAGGCATCCATTCCCGCAGCACTGAGAAAATCCTTTCTCCGTACCACCCCATGTAGGATTCTTTCAGTGCTGCTGATGGGGGAGTCCGGTTGTTCACCGTTTTCCGCCCCGCCGGGTAATGGCGCGCTTAAGGCCACGGCTCAATCTGATGCGGTACCCTGAAGGATTGGCATCCTCGGAGGCTTTCTTGAGGGCATCCAGAAGTGCCGATGACTCACCTGGGGGGCACCCCGGCACGTGCAGCCCTATGCGATGAAGGGCCTCCCAGGCGCAATTTCCGAACAGGATGTCTCCCTCACGGCTTTCCTCCGGTGCAAGATGACACCCCATCCGGACCCTCAGTTTTTTTCCGGCTGCCCTCACTTCATCGAGGATGCGCTCCACCTCGGGCTGTCTCGCCCTGAGAAAACTGGCAGTGGTATACAGGCAGGCACTGCACGCATCCCGCTCTTCCACCTCCAGGCCCGGCAATGAAGGGATTGGCTCTGATGGGAGGCGGAATGGCCTCTGCACATCCGCCACAGCTTCTCCAAGGATTTCGATCTCCGACAGCCGGGCGGGCCCCAGGCCCGCCTCAGCCGCCAAAAAGAGGTAAGGAATGTGCTCCCCGTCGATTCCCGCCGCAGCGGAAGCCACTCGGTCCACAGCCACTGTGTTGACGCCGGCTATGATCAGCCCGAGGGGCACGGGATCGCCCTCCACGGCCCCCGGACCTTCCATCCCCACAAGGCCGTCCACCACGTTCAGCACCGGCTTGAGCGCACCGTTGAGATCAACTATCCCCTGTTTCAGTCCCTGGTAATGGATGCGCCGCTTGGTTGTATCGGATACAAGGCCTTTGAGGTTCTTCATGGCACAACTGAACCCCACCTGTATGTGGGTCTTAACCAGCGGGACATTGATGATGCGATAGGAGGCCAACCATTGCGGCACTTCAATCTCATGAAGGACTTTTCCCGCCACAGCGGAGACGATCTGTTGCTGGCGCTTCAGATCGACGCATCGCAACCCCAGGCGGCGGGCCGCACCGGCCATACCGGATCGGCGGAACGCGCGACGGGTGTCCACGCTAACCATGCTGCTCTCTCCGACGATTACCTCAGCAGCGCCCGCCTCCATGGCCATTGTGCACACAGCGGCCACCACCCGGGGGTCTGTCACCGCTCCGCTGCCCGCCGCCACAGCGGCAACCAGGTTGGGCTTGACCAGTATTCTGTCCCCCGAACGCACAAACCGGCCCATGCCCCCAAGCAGTTCCACTGCATTGCGCACAGCGGCGCTCACATCCGCTTCCGAACCGTTGGGACAACGCAGCAGTGAGACAGTATAAGTTTTATCATTCATTACGTAGAAAATAAATTATTTGTACTACATATTGGGGGCTGATAGAAAGCATGTCAATATGTAGATAAAATTATTTTCATGCTCCGCGGGTGCAGCCCCGAAATGAAAATTAGTTCTTATTTGTTGTGACCCTGCTCTCAATCCTGTTGTTCTTCACTGCATTTCGGCCGAAAAAGCTGTACTTTAAAAGCATGAAAAAACTCCTGATCAGTTGGATCAGAAGCTTGGGGTGCCGGAGGCGCCGGATATATTTCAGAATCACATGCGGCCTGAGATAAAACATTCTATAAGTCTTTTTGTGATGGGTGATGAGATCCTCTTTCGTAAGCCCCCGGGGGATGAACACGGGAACATAGAAATTCAACTTGTGCCAATCCTTGTCCATGGCGCCCCATAGCTCAGTTTCTTCCCATGCCGCGCAGCCCGGGAACGGGGTAAAATAGGTAAGGCCTATATCGTCCAGGCCGCTTTCCAGGATGAATTTTCTGCTGGCCGCCAAAGTCTCCCGCGTCTCGCCGAAGTAGCCGGTGATAAAGAACCCCTTGGTCATGAGGTCTGCATTATGGGCCACGGCAATGGCCCGCCTCACCTGCTCGGGTTTGAGGTTTTTTTTCATGAGATCCAGGATGCCGGGATCCGAACTTTCAATGCCGAACTGCACACTCCAACAACCCGCCTCCTTGAGGCTGCGACAGACGTCTTCCCGGACCATATCGGCCCGGCCGAGGCAGGACCAGCTCAGATCGAGGGCCTCTTCCTTGAGCTTACTGCACAGCTCCAGCAGGCGCTTTCTGTGCACGAGGAAATTCTCGTCCTCGAACTGGATGTTTCGGATGCCGTAGTTGTGGTACAGATCCCTGATCATTTCCATGACATAAGTGGCGCTGAAAGCACGGGGACGCCTGCCGAAAACCCGGGTGTCGCAGAACGTGCACTGACCGCTGCACCCCCGGGAGGTTATGATGGAGGTCGCCGGGTACCGAAGGACGCTTTGAAGCTGGGGAGGATAGTGCGCGGGAAAACCCTTCAGCAAATCCCATGCCGGCAGGGGAAGCACATCCAGGTTTGCAATCAAAGGACGCTGCGGGGTTTTTACTATGTTCCCATTATCCAGAAAAGCAACACCGGGAATATGCCGGAAATTCCGGCCGTTCCCGCATGCGGCCAGGATTTCCCGCAGGGTCTGTTCGCCCTCGCCTAGGACCAGGATATCCATCTGGGGGCATCTGCGGAGACATTCCTCCGGCACCGCCGTGGGGTGCGGGCCCCCGGCCACCACGATGGTCTGCGGTAGCTCCTTTTTGATAAGGCGCGCCAGGGCGGCTGCCCCGTCATGCTGGATGGTTGTGATGGTGATCCCCACCACATCAGGCCCGGCTTGACGAATCCTGTCGGCCGCGGACTCCACGTCCAGAGCCTCCGCTGCCGCGTCCAGTATGGCGGTGGGATAACCATCGGCCCGGGATACGGCGGCCAACGCCACCAGTCCCAGAGGCGGCGCCGAAGACCCCGCCGCCCGAAGCTCCCCATATTGTTCCTCACCGGTCAATGGAGGGTTAACAAATAAAATACTGGTCATGATTAGTAAAAGAAAGGTTCAAGGTTCAAGGATAAAGGTACAAGGATAAAGAAAAAAAGAAAGACAAGAAGTATAGAGAACATGTTCAAATTTCCTTTCACCTTGAACCTTTCACCTTGAACCTTGTACCTTAAATAAAAGAGCCGAAATGCGCCAGTTGTATACCCCTCCGGCGCACAACTTCTCGGAGTTCCGAGTGGCTCAAAGCCGTCAGTTCCGTCTCTCTTTCACGGGTATACGGATCCATTTCCTCCAACTCCGGGCTGGTAAAACCGGGGTGGCATACGAATTCATGCAGGCCCTCGCCCGCATCCTCCAGCGCCTTGCGGTAAAGTGTCCACAGGGGTCTGCGTCCCCCGGGGAAAATAATCCACAACTGATCAGCGGAGCGCACGTTCTCGCTCCAGAACCGGCTCCGTCTGTTTTCAAGCGTCAATACCCGCATCCACCAGTTCCGCAGCGCATTCACATTGAGAGGTCTGAGGTGCCATTGCCTGGGAAACCGTACCATTCCGATGCCGTGGTCAGCGGCCAGTTTCAATACTATTTTGAGTATCCCCGGCAGCAAGTGCAGGTGGTGGTGGCTGTCAAGGTGCGTAGGCCGGACGCCCAGGGCCATTGCCTTCCGGATTTGGGCCCCGAACTCCGTCTCCAGGTGATACGGCTTAACATGTCCCGCAGCCCAACGGGCAATAAAATGTGTTATCCCTGTCAGCCTGCCGCGATCATCCACAAGGCTCGGGACTTCGAAAGGAGAGGCCGCGGGCACACCGCACGTCAAAGTCAGGTGGACCCCCACGCCCATTTCAGGACAGCGTGCTGCCTCCGCCGCACCCTCTCCGGCCCATGGAGTGGTGACCATGAGGCTGGCGCTTGTGACGATGCCATTCACGTGGGCCTCGACAATACCCTTGCTGATTTCCCTGGTCATGCCAAGGTCGTCCGCGTTGACCACCACGCGCGCCGCTGACAGGGTCAAGGCTCTTCCCCGGACCGTCGGGCCGCGATGCAGCGGATGGCTCCCAGGCATTGCAACCCGTTGGTGAACACGTGAAATCCCCGCCGGTGCAAACCTTCTTCCAGTTCCCCGTGCCCGAGGCGTTGGTGAAGCCCCTCGTCATCGAAGGTCACGCCGGGAGATGCTGCTTTTCTTACGATTCGCCAAACGGGCTCCAGCGCTGAATACATCCCTGAAGGGAAAGTGATGACGGCCAGGCCTTCAGCCCCGGTGTGCAGTTTCATGACGTCCAGAATTCGGCCGCGAGACTCTCTGTCGCAGTGCTCCATGACCTCTGTGCAGAACACCACATCGAAGGTTCGGCCCATGTCCAGGTCCCGGATATCGCTGCAGCGGAAATCGCCTTCACCGCACGCCCGGCGGGCGAATTCCACACACTCGGACCGGATGTCCACTCCTGCCACCGAACAGCCTCGCCTCTTAAGCAGATACAGAAGCACCCCCGATCCGCATCCTAGATCCAGCACCGAACTGTGTTCCGGCACATAACCCATGAGCTTATTCAGGCGCATCCTGTGGAAAATACCCACCGGACCGCGCGAGTGAAAATACGCCCTGAAATAGTAATCCTCCGGCTGCGTCACACTTGTCGAATCGCTGTCCGGAAATTCTCCGCTTCCCGGGGAGGACTGTCCCATGAGGTGAGGCTGTAATGACATGTTTTCATTCGGCAAGATGCTCATTCCTCAAGAGTAACTTCAAAATTCAGAGGGGAAGAGGATGGGCCGCCAAAACGGCCTGTCTCCGAGCTAACCGTAAAAATAACATTTTGGGGTGGCACACCTTGCCGCTTAGTGGTCAAGTGAGCTACCCTTTGCCATAACGCGGGCGGGGCGTCCGTGCCGCGTTTTGCAAATGCCTTTTCACATTTTGGCAAGTATATCTTACTAAAATCAAACATCTTTTGGCAAATAAAAGTAAATCTTCGGGAAAATCCTGGTTTACTCTTGCTCTTCTGGCCTATCGTACAGCCCGCGGTACAGATTCCATCGAATGCGGATCAAGTCCATCATCATACGGAATGAGCCCGCAATCAGCCTAACGCTGCTCTTTCCGCCATTGTAACGGAAGTGAACCGGCCTTTCCCGGATGCGATACCCCAGCCGGCGTGCGATGCAACACACCTCGACGTCGAAAGAGAAATCCGTCATCCTTGTGCGCGAGAATATTTCGCGGGCGACCCCGGACCGAAAGAACTTGAAACCGCACTGGGTGTCGCTGATATGAAGGCCGAACAGCAGATTCACCACCACAATGAGCATCCGCCCGATAACGTGACGCTGGAAGATATAGGGAAAATAACGGGCGTGCATGCTGTACAAAGAACCGGGGTGCACGCGGGAGCCCAGTACCGCGTCAAACCCCTGGCGGATACTATGGAAAAAATCTTCCACATCTTCGATGGAGTAAGCCAGGTCGGCGTCGGTGCAGAGGATGAATTCCCCTCTGGCGGCCAGCACCCCTTGCTTGACGGCGTATCCTTTCCCCCGGTTGGCTCCGTTCTGTACCACTCGCAGGGCCGCATACCGACGTTCCAGTCCCTTCAAAATCTCCAGCGTGGCGTCCTCGCTTCCGTCGTCCACCACTATGATTTCGTATGGGTGCTTTTCATCCAGGTGGACGGCGATGCGCTGCACCGTGCCCGCGATAACATCCGCCTCATTGTAAGCTGCTATCACTACTGAGAACAGCGGCACTTCCACGGCCAACCCTTCTTTCCAATTTATATCAAAATCAGGTATTTCGGCCAAATTATCTCACGAGGGTCCCGGAGAAGTCGATTCCCCTGTATATTTTATCTTATAAATGACCAGCCTGCCCCCCGGGACCGAGTCCACCTTATGCAGCAACTCCAGCCCCGGAGGAGCCTGGGATGGGTCGATCCATCGAGCGATCTGAGGCCGATCATCCAGGTAGCGCTCATCGACCGCCAGGTATTCCACCCTGTGCCTGCGGGCATATTTTAGCAGAGATTCCGCAGGCGCGTAGGGGGTCAGGAAATACTCTCCCCGCGCATAGTAGGCGATGGGAGAATGGCCAGCCATGATCCGCCGGGGCGGCGGAGTGTGTTGCAGAAGCCAGAGCCCTGCGAGGCGGGCCTCCAGGACCTTTGACTCGCTATACACGGTGGTGGCCATGAACAATCCCGCGCCCGAGGTAATAGTGGCCGCCACCAGTATCCATAAAAATATGCGGGCCAAGGCGCCTGTCCCGGGGAGGCTCAGGGTACGCGACGTTTCGCCGAACCACTCCACCACGCCCCGCATGCCCCGGGCAGTCCATATAAGAACAAACGGCGCCATGGGCGGAAAGTAGCGTTCCACCACGTTCAGGGCAAGAATCATTCCCACAAGGGCGGCCACTGTCCATGCCAGAAAAAGCTCGCACTCGAGCCGCCACCGATCCCACGGCTTGGCCGTCCACCCGATGGCCACCAGCGCCACAACCACCGGCGAAAACACGATGAGGAATGACTTCTTGACCATGGGCCTGAGATTTCGAGCGGCATTCCGCAACAGCGCCGGCAGCGTGCTGATGGTATCCCTGAAGCCATACAGTCCCACCAGACGGCTGTGATCGGGCAGGATTCCAGTGGATCTTCCCTCGTTGTCCAGGCCGAAGGCGGCTTCCTTGAAGTTCATCCCGCTCCCCACCCGGCGGGAGATATGGTAGTTGATGCTGCTCTTACCTTCCAGCAGCACCTTGCCGGTGTGGCGATACAGAAAAGCCACGTAGGGAGCAATCACCAGGAGGAAGGGAATCAGCATGCTCAGCAGAAATGCCAGAGCCCTTGCGCCGGAGTTGCGCGTCTCGGGCAGCAGGACCAGGGACGCCGTCAGAACCGCTGCCATGAGGAACATAGCCTGCGGCTTGACCAGGTGGCCCAGGCCGAAAAGTATCCCCGATGCCACAAAGAACCTCTTCAACCCTTTATTCCCTCCCCACCATGCGGCGGCCACCGCGGTAAAAACGAACAGGGTGAATGTCATCTCGGAAAAAGTCGCGGTAGAGGCGGCCAGCATAAGGGGATAAAAGGCCGTCAGTACAGAGGCGGCCCATGCCACCCATCGCCCGTACATCCGCCGTGCCAGCCCGAAGACCGGCACTACGATCATGGTGCCCGCTATGATCGAGACCCACCGGGCGGCGCTCTCGGCATCGCCCGTGACCACCATGATACCCGCGATGAGCAGAGGATAGAGGGGGGGGAAGATGAGTTCGGTGCTCCCGAAGAGGCCGAGGAATCCTTTACCTGCCGTCAGGTTCCCGGCCAGGGTGGCGTAAATGACCCCGTCGACCTCGATGACGGGGTTGGTCCGCACGAAGAGCATTCGCGCGCCCAGGGCCGCCGCCAGAAGCAGGACCATCCACAGGACGTCCTTTCGGGCCTTCGCCTCGCTGCCGGACCGAAATTGAGAGTTCATGAGCTTATCGATCCTCAGGCGAGTTCCCCCTGGAAGAAAAAAGGCGGGGGCGCCACCAGTTCCACTCAGTGCAGCGACCGCAAGAGGGCACGTCGTTCAGGTCGCCCGAACAGTGCTTCCGCCGGAGCTCCACCATGGCCTCCCCGTTCCAGGCGCGCATGACGCCCCCGGCCACGTTGCCCAGGGGATACCTGGCATCGTAGTCGCGGTCGCAACAGACCAGCGTTCCATCCCAGTATATGTGAACATGGTACCATAGATTGGGGCAGGGGAACCGGGGCGGGAGGGGCCGGTCCCTGTCGCTGGAAAGATTCTTGACCTTCCCGATCTGGCCGGCCCATGTATCAAAAGCCTTGATGTGGACCCGATCCACGCCGTCCATTCGCCATTGCTGCTGGAAGGCAGAAATCCGGTCGGCGGTCAGGTTCATCTCAATCATCTGCAAATGCACCGTTGGGTTGTTCCGTCCATTCTTCCGGCGCATTTCCACAAAGCGCAGGATGTTATTTCTCGTTTTTTCGTAATCGCCGCCCCGTCGGATCTTCCGGTATTCCTCGGAACTGGTTCCATCCATGCACAGGTAAATGGTGGTAAGTCCCGATTCCAGAATCTCGCGGCTTTTTTCCTCTGTCAGTTCCAGTGCGTTGGTTGAAATCTCCGTGCGCATGCCCCTCTGGCGGCAATAACGGATCATTTCTCCCAGAGCGGGGTGGAGCAGCGGCTCTCCCCATATGTGCAGAACGGCGGTCTCCACCCTCGGTGCCATCTCGTCCACGATGGATCGGAAAAGCGCCCGGTCCATCCGGCCCACCGGCCTGGTCATCTCACCCAGCCCTTTCGGGCACATTATGCACGCAAGATTGCACTGATTGGTGCTCTCCACATAGAGCCGGTCCGGGTTGGTGGGGACCACCACCCTGCCTGTGCGATAGGCCAGCCACTTGCGCGGCAGGCCAAGCTTGCGGATCATACGGCGCATGGGTCGCCCATTAGGGCTAATATAAAGAAAGGACCAAGGTAAAAGGTTCAAGGATAAAGGAAAATCATTGTAAAATTATCAATCAGCAATGCAAAATATCGTTCTTTCTGTTATCCCGATATCCCGACGAAAAAACATTTTTTCATAGAAACAAACTTTTTAGTTCGGAAAAGGTCTCGCAGAAAAAATCCGGTTTCATTCCGCGGAGGACGGCCGCATCGGTGGTGCCGTAGCCCACGGCGCAGCAGAGGGTTCCCGCATTACGGGCGCACAGGATGTCGTTGGGTCCATCTCCCACCATTACCGTCCGGCTGGGCTCCACCCGGTGCTTTTCCATCAAATACTGCAAGGCCCACGGATGCGGCTTGAGGTGCGGGCTGTTGCCGTCGCCCATGATGTCGGCGAAGAGCTGGGCCGCTCCCAGGCCTTCAAGGATCTGCCGGGCGAAGCCGTGTGGTTTATTGGTGGAGACAGCCAGTACTTTTCCCCGAAAGTGCTCCAGGGTCTCCTCAACCCCTGGATAAAGACAGGTTTTGTCGAGGCAGTGCGCGGTGTAATACTCTTTAAATCGCTTGTACGCCTGCATTTCGAGTTCCCCATCTTCCTGGCCCACTGCCTTCAACGACCTCCGTATCAGCATCAGAGTCCCGTCCCCCACAAAGGTTCTCACCATTTCCGGCCGGAGGGGAGGTAGTCCAAAGGACCCGAGGGTATGATTGACCGAGGCCGTCAGGTCGTCGAGGGAACGGACGAGGGTGCCGTCCAGGTCGAAAACCATCATTTCTATAGCTTTCATGACGTTTATTGTAATCAAACAGCCGCCGACTGTCAAAGAAAAACAAAATTACTATCTCTTACTGACCGCATAACCGAAGGCCGTGAAAATATTTCTTGACGCGGGCAGACTTTTGAACCACTATCAATGCAGTCCAAATCCCTGTCGATCAATCAAACCTTACTTTCTCTCCCTTAGGAGCAAAACATTAGAAAATGTTTAAGGCAAAAAGAGATAGATTTAGCTCGATATTACGTTGATCAAAAAATGAATATCGATCCTTATTTTTCAACAGGGTGTTGTACGTTTTTTCGTAACAGTCTCTATTAATAAAAATAAAAACTCGCCCCATGAAAATGTTATCAAAACCATCTATATCCGGCCACACTGCTTTACAGGATTTGTTGTGAAAAAATCGGTTTTCATCAAAGTTGCATTGATTATTTCTTTTTGCGTCCTTTTTTTTCTCTTTCTGTTTTGGTGGGAGATTTCCTCCTATTTAAATCCAGCCCGGATTAATGCATGGCTGGATTTTGCCGGCGACCTTGCCCCCCTACTCTACATTGTTCTCATGGCCCTGGCCGTAGTAGTCAGTCCCATTCCAAGCGTGCCTCTCGACCTGGCTGCCGGTGCTTTTTTTGGTCCTTTACTGGGTACACTCTACTCTGCCGCGGGTGCGCTGGGCGGGGCGGTGATCAGCTTTTTGATCGCTCGTTTTTTGGGGAGGGAACTCATTGATCGATTCCTGGGCGGACATATTAATTTTTGCACGACCTGCTCTGACAAGCTCCTGACCAAAATCGTGTTTCTTTCCCGGCTTCTTCCAATCGTTTCTTTCGATGTCATCAGTTATGGCGCCGGCCTGACCAGGATGTCCCTCAAGAGATTCAGTCTGGCCACATTTTTCGGAATGCTTCCCTTAACATTTATTTACAACTATTCCGGATCGGTGTTGGTCTTTGGAACAGGGCTGACCATTATCCTTGGGCTGAGTATAGTAATTTTGTTCTTTTTGGCTCCACTCTTGATAGAAAAATATGATGTATTTTCAATGAGCAAGTTGTTTGAAACCTGTCCCGGCAAGCGGAAAAAATAATTTTCATACTCGAGCCGGTATGGTCAAAGCGATTGCTGTCTGATGCCGCATACTACTGATTTTCCCAGAACGAGTACAGATCGCCATGCCGGTCGAATTCCATCTCCTTGCCTTCGTCGATGATCTCCAGGGTTTCTTTCCCCTGTGTTTCTTCCAAAAGGCCCTGGGAGATCATCATTTCTCCTAACTTCGAGGTATTCCTGATCCAAACGATCCTCACATTCTCCGAGTCTACGGGACCGGTTGTCGCCAGCGCGGCATCCAGAGCTTCCCGGTCGTTCGCGTAGACCATGGGCAGCCTTCCCTTTTCGGGAGAGCCGCCTGTAATGGAATTGATATAGGTGGGTACGGGATCGATCTTGTCAGCAACCCTCTTTGTAACAAAATCGGCCAGGCCGACCCCTACGGCATTTCCCCGGGTCTTCTTCGATAAGTCTCTCAGCACAATCCTGGTGATCTTCGGGTGGTTCACCTCCAGCTCGTAGATGTTCATTATCCGCCCGATCACCTTCGTATCCATCCCGGATCCGCTGATCTCTTTGCCCAGTTCATCAACGATCAGCACGTCCATCCGATCAAAGGGGATCTTGGCCACTTTCTTTCTGGCCTCCACCAGGAGTTTTTTCTCTGTCTCGTAAAGGTTCTCAGGCGCTACAGCCACTATCCTTGCCGTCTGGCCGTAGCCGTTTTCAATAATTCCCACACCGAGGCATATGGGTGAGTTTCGGAGAATACACTGACCGATTTCGGTAATAGTACGTTCATAGCCCAAGCTTACGGCGTATTTGTGGGCAATGAGAGCTCCCGTGTGCTTACCCAACCCGATTACCATGATCTTCATCAACCCGCTTTCAATCTGCCCTTCAAATTCCGTATGCGGTTTGATCCTGTTGACAGCGATGATGTGATCGGCCCCATTGGCGTTCTTGTCTATGCTGACCGGTATCCCGCTCGGCGTCTCGCCTATTTGTACCACCTCCATGGAGGAAACGATGGGAGCCCCGACGCTGGATTCGGTGATGCCGTATTCTTTTAAGACCTCCTCCTGCCCCTCGGCAGTGGCCCCCCCGTGGGATCCCATTGCAGGGACAATAAACGGGCTCGCGCCAATCTCCTTGACTCTGCGGGTGATTGAGGCCAGAACTGAAACGATATCAGTGATGCCCCTGCTGCCCGCGGTGATAGCTACCCTTGATCCTGGTTTGATCCTGGAGGAAATGTTCGCCCCGTTCAGTTCACTCCTGATCACCGAGTCAATGTCCCCGACCAGCGTGTTGTCCAATTGCTGCCTGATTTTGACGATTTTAGGATACGACATGACACATCTCCTTTGCAGTTATACGGCGTTGGGAAGAGGCAACCCCCTCCAATGAAGAAATCATGTTTACGATTAGCCACCGCTAAGAGTGCGGAGAGCGCAGAGAATAAAAGAATAGAATTATGGGGGTATCCACTTAACTCCCCTTACCACAAGATATTGTGTTTATCTTATGTTTCGGCCACCATGAATGTCCTGACCTGTGATCGGTGCTATATCCACAGCCTGTTGAACCAAGCGGTAGAATAATTTTCCACGAGATCGGGATGTCCTTCTATTGAAGCGAAATGTGAATTCGTCTAAGTAGTAATCTAAGTGAGATGTTCGAATAGCTCCTTGATGCGTGCCCTGGAGCCATCGTTTAAGTAGTGATGCCACCCGATTCACTAAGCTGAGAAGATTTTCACCAACATGATCGCTTT